>JAGVXY010000003.1 GCA_018303545.1 Candidatus Woesearchaeota archaeon
AATCTCTGAATTTTTCCATGTATTTAGACAGAATTCGCAGTTGCAATTGCATTTCTTTGTAAGCAAATAAATTACAATCATGCTGTCGCGGATGCTTCAATTTCTTTAAGCATTGAATCATCCATATGTATTTTAGCAAGTTGGTACCATTGTGTTACAGATGAGTTTCTATTGCTTAAAACTTTATAAAAATCCTGCATCGAAATATTTCTTTTTCTGCCGTTATCAAAGTATTCTTTCAAGGGTATTTCTATTGCATCTTCGCATATTCCCATTATATCTGCCCCAGAAAAACTATTGGTCAGCAATGCAAGCTCTTCTATATTTACATTTTCAGCAATTGGCTTTTTATCTAAATTGAGTATGAATATATTTTTTCTTGCTTCAAAATCAGGAGGAGGTATGAATATGCTTGATCCGAACCTTCCAGACCTTCTTAAGGCAACATCAACATTCCACGGTTCGTTTGTTGCAGCAATTAATAAAATATTTTTTTCTTTATTTCCAACTCCATCCATTTCAGTTAGCAATTGTGAAACCATGGATTTATCATGCGACTGGGTCATATTGCTTCTCTCTCCCCCAAGAGATTCAAATTCATCAAAGAAGATTATTGCCGCCTCATGCTTTTTGGCTTCATTAAATAAGTCAGCAATATTTTTTTCAGTTTCACCGACATATTTGCTTTTCAGATCTGAAGCCTTAACATTAAAGAAAGCAGCTTCTGATTCGCCTGCAGCGGCTTCGGCAATCAAACTCTTCCCGCATCCAGGGGGACCATACATTAAAATCCCTCCGCCAACCTTTTTCCCGAAATGCTTGTATACCTCCGGATGCTTTAAAGGTTCAATTATTGCCAGTTTAATTTTTTCTTTAACTTTTTCTAACCCCCCTATATCTTTGAAGCTTTTATCAGTTATTTTTTTCTGCATATTCATAATTTTAATTGGCGCTTCTTGACTCTTATTATACATTGCTTCTGCTTTCAAGACTAATTGTTTCTTCATATACGCATTTTCCGCGTCTTCAGAAGCTTTAAGATACATTTCAGCTGCATTAAGATACATTTCTCTGTTCTCTGTAGAAACAGCTATTCGTTCAAATGCTTCAGCTTGTCCTATCAATTTGTCCATTTATTCCTCGCATTTTCAATTAGTTTTTCTAATTGCAGTTTTTTATCTTCAGTTTCATCAATAGTCTTTCCCTGATATTCAATAATCTCTTCTGCCTGGCTCAGCACAGAAACAAGATTGCTATAATTTTTATTCCATGAGGCATGCTCAGTAGAAGTTTTTTCATGTGTAACCGGTTTGTCAATGGTATAATCGGAATTATATTCCTTGAAACTCCCGAGTTCGGGCATCTGCCTTGTCGATGTTGCTACATAGTTCTTCATCATCGCAGGTTCATCATAGCCAATTATTGTTATAATTCCCCTAGGACTATAGTTTCCTCTTCCCTGCAAGGCATAATTGGGATTTCCGCCTCTTCCAAGTTCAATAAAATGGCATTCATTTCCGCATGACATATTTAATCCTCCTGTGACATATATACTATAGCATACATATCATTGTTTCAATAATATTTAAAGAAAAGTATCTAAATAGTTAATAAAGTGCGACAAAAAAATCATATCAATAAAATATATATACTTCGGTTATCTATCCTAGTATTAATGGATATTAAATACGAAAAACTTGAAGAAACAGTGGAAATTTTAGAAGGGAAGGTTTTTCATGTTTTAAAGAGGGATAAGCAATTTGAAAAGATTGCAGATGTTCTTGCAGATCAAATTTCATTAGATTCAGAAACTCAAGGAAGGGGCTACAAATTCATTCTTGATTACAGCGTATTCAGCATAAGTAGGGAGAAAAAAGAACTTTGTGATATTTGCAAAAGTCAATTGATATCGGTACCAAGAGGATATAAGTGTGGCAATTGTCAAGAATTTTTCAATGCTAGACCCGTTCAGAGCGTTTTATATTTCAGACCTATTTTTGATTTTAAAAATTCATTTTTGAATGCTATTAACCTGTCAAATGAAGTCTATAATGTTTCTAGCCGATTTGAAGAATTTATTCCCCAAATGAATCATGGGCTAATCAGTCAGCCCGAGATAGTAATTGGCAATGCTCAGCCGATTAACTGCATTGGTTTAACAGGGGTTGATTTTATTTTGCAGATGTGCCCTCAAAGACTCATTCTGCCTCAGTCCAAAATTGAGATTTATTTTTCAGCATCATTGGTTGAAGGAAAGTCATTTGAATTCTCTGAAATCATTGGTCAAAATAACATCATTAATGTTGTAAACAATAAAGGTAATGTTACTTCCAAAAAGAGCATGTCTCCTGAAGAGATAAAAAAGATATACTCCTCAGCATGGATTAAGTTTGATAAGATTAGGAAGAATAAGCTCTTGCTTGAAGATATTGCTGTAAATATGAGGTATTTGCAATAATTCAAAGCAAAAGATTTATAAACCCTCAATAATTTTCCTATGTAATTATGACAGAACAATCCGTAGCATTAGATAGATACCTAAAGGTCGGTGTCCACATAGGCACAAAGTTCAGAAATAAATACATGGCTCCTTTTATTTACAAAGTAAGGCCGGATGGTTTGTCAGTTATGAATATACAGCAGATTGATGAGAGAATTAAATTGGCTGCTAAATTCTTGGCACAGTATGATTCAAAAGATATTTTACTTGTCTGCAGAAGAGAGAACGGATGGACTGCAACAAAGATGTTTTCAAAAGTTACTGGTGTTAGATGCATTACTGGAAGATATCCTCCTGGTTTGATGACAAATCCAAATTTGGAAAGTTTCGTTGAAGCAAAAATCATATTTGTTGTCGATCCATGGCCAGATAAAAATGCGGTTTTAGATGCAAAGAAAGTAGGCTTACCAATCATCGCTCTTTGCGATACAAATAATGAATGCAATGATTTAGACTTTGTAGTTCCTTGCAACAACAAAGGGAAGAAAAGTTTAGGAATGATTCTTTGGGTTTTGGCAAATGAATTCTTGAGACAGAAAGGTACGTTAAAAGCAGATCAGGAAATCAAAGAAACTTCAGATGAGTTTGCTGGAGAATAGTTATTTTTTAGTAACTAAATATTTATATATTATTTTTCCTTAGTGATTATTAGTATGGTCAGCTTCTGAACCAGGTCGCAAGACCAGGACTTGCTGATTATGCGATTTCCCCTTCCAGGGAAAAAGAGGTCGTGGGCTGATTTGCAGGGTCGAAGCTAAGATTCATTCTTTACCTTTAACCCCATGGAGAATCAGCCTGCACTATTTAATAAAAAAGATCATTTCATCAGCTTTTCAATCTTCTTCACAAATTTTCTTCCAAGCTCTTTTCCGCCGGTGCCCAAAGCAATTGCAATAGCAAGCATTATTCCTGATAAAACAATAAAGAAAGTTCCAACAAGTATAGAAACATTTATTCCTACCTGCTGCAAAGCAACCATCACCGTCAAAAATATTATCACCCATTTTAAAACTTCTGCCACCAAAAGGGGATCTTTTTTCTTGCTATTAGGTTTCAAAGCATGAGCCACGTAATGCCCTAGCAGCACTCCAGATAGCATTACTATTACTGCTATCAATAAATTCGGAAGCCAGGAGATTATTCTTCCTAGCAATGTAGAGAGTGCACCCAATCGGACAAAATCAAGTGACGCGTGAAGAAATATTATAAGAATATACCATCTTACAAGCATACCAATAACAGAAGCTACATCTGTGCTGCCAATAGCTCGTCCCAATCCAGCTTCGGCTAATTTATCATTAACCTTTGATTTGTAAAGAATGAGCTGCACAATCTTCCCGATTAATCTCGCAATCAGGTATCCTATAATAAGAACAACTAACGCCGCAACAAGTCCGGGAAGTAAATTCATAAATCCAGTCCAAAGACTTTCTATAGGGCTGATTACATCGGGAAAAACCATTTATCACCTCTTCTTGAGCATTTCCGAATTGAATTCTAAATTGTTTGAGACAACTTTTTTCATGTCTCCTTTATTGTTCATGTATTGGACCATAGTTGCAGGCAATAAAACAGAACCTATGAACTGCACTTTTGATTTTATGCTATAAGTTACTATTATTTCATCCCCTCTTTTTAATTCATCAATTTCCCAAACTATCTTCTTGCTGGATTTGCCTTTTTGTATTCGCTTGGGTTTTAAAGTTGTGTATTCTTCGGTATCATGCAGATAATTAGGAATTATTTCAGTTACTTCAACATTTCTGAAATCTGTATTTGTTGTGTTTTTTAAGCTAATCATTACTTTAATATTTGATCCTTGGCTCGTCATCACAGACTTAACGATTTTCTTTTTTATTCTTAATCCTCTCATCAGCAGAAACCAGCTTAGGAATGAGAACATAACAACCACAAGCAAGGCAACTATTGCCGGCCTGTAATCAACTATAGCAAAGAATATTAATTTGTTTCCAGGCTCTAAGGTCTCCTTCCAAACCATATAGTATTTGCCTTCAATTTTTTCTGTACCATCCTCTCGGGGTATTCCATAAGCGAACATTTTCTGAAAATAACCCAAGTTTACTTTTGCTTCATCCTGCATTATTTCATTTCCGGTATTTTCTCTTTCAAGTTTTATTTTTTTTATGAAAAAGCTATTTTTCTCTTCAAGGCTTTCCTTTATATTTGGATTTGAAGATATTAAGAATTTTCCGGAATATTCTCCGATTAATCTTGCTTTATCATATATTCTAACATTTACGGTGTATTCTTTGCTCAATGTTGTTTTTGGGAAGTTAAACATAAATTCTTCAACCTTCCTTTCATTTGCAGCCAGATTTATGTTTCTCTTATCATTTATCAATTCTAAATCGCTTGTAACATAAATATCAACTCCATTCAAAGGCATATCTACTGTATTTTCAAGCATAAATCTAAATGGCACTTCACTCTTGGCTTCTATTGTTTCAAGCAGCTGGGGTTCTATTTTGATTATTTTGCTTGGTTCGTAAATCCTGGTGATAAGTTCAAAAGCCTTATTGAAGTCAAAATCCAAAGAAGACCTTACAGCAAACTTCATCTTGTAATTTTTGTTTGGCCTAGCATCAATTTTGGTTTTTACTACAATTTCAAACTTGCCGGTCTGTCCGTTTTTTATGCTCATTGCACTTGGTGTAATTCTCGCTTCATAAGCGAAATCAGAATCTTCAATGAATTCATTTAATTTTAATACAAAAATATCCTCTCTCGTCCCTGTATTTGTAATCTCAACGCTGAAAACTGCATCCTTTCCAGGATATATTGAATTTGTTGCGCTCGTTGCATTTATGCTTACATCCGTTAAAGCATTCACAGTAAAAATACAAAGAAAAAATACCGCCACCAACAGTAAAATTTTCATCTTCATAACACTATTTTTATTGTGTTCTGTATTTATAAACATTTTGCTTAATTTTGAGAATTATTTAAATTTCAGTTCATTCAACTTTCTATACGGGAAAATAATTTTTATCGTAGTAAATTCGAAATAAGAGGCAATAGCCATAGTTCTCTTGTCATAGCACCTTGCTATTTTATGCGCATTTCTTGAGATTGGAGATTATGGTTCTTATAAACGATGAAGAAGGCGCATTATTTATAAGTATAATGGTATCTATAGCCTAGAAAGCATATGCATTAAACCGCAACATTTATAAATAAAACCATTATAGATAGCTTCTAGGACGGCCATAGTGGTGTGGTTTTACCCGATCCCGTTTCGATCTCGGAAGTCAAGAACATCAATGTTCATCGTTGTACTGCTCTTCGTAGTGGGAACCGATGTTCGCTGTCCACCTTTATTTTTCAAATTCTAAACGATTAATCTTTTTTAAGAAGCATAAGAAATTAAATAATTTGAAATGGCCCTATCTGTTTCTCTTTAGTGTTTCACTGTGGGTGTTGTTCAATTCTCCTCTTACAAACATTGCATGCAAAGTCCTCACTATATCCAAGGCAGTTCTGACCAGACCATCATTTTCAACAATCAAGGTGTATTCTTTTTGTGTCATTGTTCCATTTTTATAATTTTCAAGAAGTCTATCCACCTCAACAAATGCAGAACCTGTAAAGTCGCTGGATGTATTGCCACACGACAAGTTAATGCGATAATCTTCTCTGAGTGCGTTCATTGCCTTGCCACCAAGTACTTTAACAATGGAATCTTCTTCTAACTTTCCTTTATTTAGCACATAACCATTAATCATAAAATAAATAAAACCCCATAAGTATTTAAATGTTTTCTTCAAAATTTTTCAAATTCTAAGCAATCAATCTTTTAGTTCTAGAAATCAATTCTTCTGCAGTCTTGTCAAATTGGCCCATTGCAAATCTATCTTTTCCGCCGCCTCTTCCGTTTAATTCTTTCAATAAAGTCTGCATCAGATCTCCGGCTTTCTTTCCAAACAATAACAGCTGGTTACCTTTTTCTGTTTTATTCACAAAAGCAACATAGGTATTTTCTTTCATTACAGAATTTGCTTTGTCGGTTAGTTGCTTCTTGTCTGCATCTTCAAAAATATGAAAGTAGAACTCAATACCATTAAACTCTTCTTTTTCTATTTCTTGGTTTATTGTGGCTTCTCTTGCCTGCTTTTTGAATTTCTCATAATTTTCTTTTAAGTTATTTAATGTAACTATGAACTTGTCTCTTTCAGTTCCCAAAATATCCATTCCTTGCCTTGATAGTTTTGAAAATTCTAAAAATTCTTTTAAGTTGTCAACTTTAAATCTCAATTCATATTTCCCGGGACCGGAAGATCTCAAGTGCGTAATAATCAAGCTCCCAATTTCTTTTGTCGTTTTGCAATGAGTTCCTGTGCAGGCTGAAAAGTCAAAATCTTTTATTTCTATTACTTTAATTTCCGGTTCTTTTATTCTTTCTGCCTTAATTCTCAGGCCTTTGAATTCGTTTGCTTTTTCCTTCAGAACTTTGTGTAAAATAACTTCTTTGTTTTCAAATATTATTTTATTCGCTAATTCCTCCGCTTTGAACGCAACATCCCAGTCTAAGTTGGGCATTATCACAAAAAGTGAAGATTCATCTTCATCCAATCTTATCTTGTCAAGCTCCAAATCTGGAAGGAAAGTCTGCAATGCTTTGAATAAAATATGCTCGCCTGTATGCATCTTCGTAAGTTTCATTCTTCTAGGCATATCTATCTCTGCTTTGACTTCATCGCCTTTTTTCAATTCGCCTTTTGTGATTTCAATCTTGTGCCATATTTTAGAATCTTCTTTGGTCACATCAAGAACATTTCCTTCAAAACTTTTTGATTTGATTTTTCCTCTGTCTGCGGGCTGTCCTCCGCCATGTGGCTGAAAGTCAGTATCATCAAACTTATACATATCTTGCTTTATCTCAAGAACTTTCATATTTCTCTCTTAATTGCAGTTATATTTTATAAACGTTTTGCTCATGAAGAAAACTACACTTTTTTAAGTTTTTTCAAGAACCTAGCTTGATTCAAGCTTTTGAACTCGCTTTTACCCTAATTCTCCCAAGCAGCGTCCGTTCTTTTTGCAAATTTCTTATCTTTTTCAAAATTAGTCATTCTTCCTCTATTCGGCTGTTCTTCATTATCTGTTATTAAGATTTTATTCTTCCTTATCTCCACTTCAGGCAACTCTTTGTAATTATCTTTTGTTGACACCTTTGTTCCGGATTTTTCTTCAAGTTCTTTTCGGGCATTTCCTGCGACAGTTCCGCCGTCAATGGCAGCTTTCTTATTTTCAGGGAAGCCCTTTGCATCCCTTTTTTTGGCAATTTCCGTTGTTGAAGCTTCGCCTAGCATAGAAAAGATTAGTTCTAGGTCATTCATGTGGTCGCGCAGGTTTTCTTTTTTTAGTTCCTTGAACTTCTGATATTCGCCGGGAGTCATTCCAAAAGTTGCTTTGGAGATTTCGGCAGTTAATATTTCAAATTGCCTCTCTTCTTCTATTCCTCTTTTTTTCCATTCATCTGTCAATTCGTCCCTTACTGCAATTCCTCTAACTCTTTTTTCAATCCATTCATCAGAATAGCCTTTCTGTTTATAGAGTTCTTTCATGCGTTTTTGGGCTAGCTCTGGATTTTCTATCTCCTGGACTCTTTCGTATCCTACTTTTGCCAGCCATAGCTTGAAAGGCTCTGCTTTCTTTGACGGGATTGACTGGATTATCCTGAATAATGATTTTGTGTTTGCGCAGTCTGTTTCGTAATATTTACTATCTGATGACTGCATTTTCAGTTGTACACAAAATGTGTACAACTCGATTCCTTGCTCAGATTCCCTTGTTTTTAGCATACTCCAGTAGTTTCTCGGATTATCGCTATCTGTCAAGGCCCCTATTACATCAACTACCGAGAAAAACCATTCATTTTCGTGCCACGCTCGTCTTATCTTCTTGTCCTGGAAGACCACCAATGCCTTATCCATTTAATTGCCTCCTTCCCAAAATTGAGAACCGTTTATTATTTATAAACTCTTCTTGCATATTTGTCAAGTGGCCATTTATTGTTTCTTAGCTTCATTTTCTTTTATCACATAGTCCATTCCTGCGCGGATATACTCCATTCCGTATCCCCAGATTCCGCTTACGGCAAAAACTCCTCCGTAAATAGTCAATGCTTCAGAGTCTGCAATTACTCCTGCTAATCCTGCAATGACCCCCACTGAGAAAATTCCTTTGCACCATCTTATTGCGCTTTTATCGATATAGTCTTCAAGTTGTACCATTCACATCACCTCTTGTAATAGAAGTTTTAAACTGAAATATTTAAACGTTCTCAAGTTGAAAAATAATTTAAGAAAAATATATACTGAACTTTTTTGCTTAAAGTTCGGAAATATTATGTTCTTATTAGGAGCATTTTGTCTCCAGGCCTTACTCTTTCTTTGACTTTTATTCCAACTTGTTTACCCGCAGCGACTTCTTCAACTGGTTTCAGATCAATTTGCATACTTTCTAATTTTTGTACAAAGTCAGTTGTAGCACCTAGAAAATGTACTTTATCGCCTTTTTTTATGTCTACCTCTGTGCTTATTGCTGCAACCATTGGCTTTACGAAAAATTG
Organism: Candidatus Woesearchaeota archaeon; assembly: GCA_018303545.1. Classification (GTDB taxonomy): domain Archaea; phylum Nanobdellota; class Nanobdellia; order SCGC-AAA011-G17; family JAGVXY01; genus JAGVXY01. The sequence continues at coordinate 9,093 of JAGVXY010000003.1, forward strand.
AAAAACAACTCCTGCTTGCTCTTCCATTATATTATCACCTCAGACGAACCAAAAGTTAAAGTTATTTATTAATCTTTTCTCAAATTCTCGTTCTTAACCTCCAATTATGCTCATTCTTAGTTACCCCGTCAGTTTAATCCACAAACTTTATAAAGTCTATATAGTTATTTTCAAGGAAATTCATAATTATATAAAGGAGGAAATAACTATGGAAGAAAATAACCCTACGAATATAACTCATAGGTTTAGAAAGACAGGAAGAAGAGATTATTGGAAAATTGCTGCGATTATTTTTGCAGGATTATTGATTCTCTCAGTGTATCAGGGGGAGATATTTACTGGTTTAAGTACGGCTGATGCAGGTGATAAAGCTATTGAATATATTAACACAAACCTGCTAATTAATGAAAAAGCAGAGCTAAAAGGGATAGTTGAAGAAAATGGGCTATACAAACTTAGCATTGCAATTAATAGTCAGGAATTACCATATCCTTTATTTATTACAAAAAACGGCAAAATTCTCATAGCAGGACAAACTTTTGACACTGCAGAAGTGTTGCCAATGCAAGAAACACAGACAGTTCCAAAATCAGACAAGCCAGTTGTTGAGCTTTATCTAATGAGTTTCTGTCCATATGGAAATAAAGCAGAGGCTACAATGTATCCAGTTTATCAACTATTAAAAGACAAAGTTGAATGGAAAATACACTACATTGTTTCAGTTGACGGAACCACAGTAAATTCATTGCATGGACAGCCTGAAGTTGATCAAGACATTAGGGAAGTATGCGTAAAGAGGGACTATGGAATGGATGCATTCTGGAAGTTTATGACCTATGTCAACGATAACTGCGGAAGCAATGGCGCATGCTGGGAAGATGCTGCTAAGGCTGCCGGAGCAGATGCCAATAAAATTAAAGAATGTTTAATCAAAGACGGCATTACTCTAATGAAGGCAGAAGCAGAAGCAAGTAGTACTGCAGGAGCAAGCGGTTCTCCGACTTTAATAATAAATGGAGTAAAAACTAACTCTGTTTATAGCTATGGTCAAAGCGATACGTACAAAGAAACAATTTGCAACGCTTTCAACACGGCTCCAAGCACTTGTAGCACTAAGTTAAGTTCTTCATCAAGTACTGCCTCAAGTGGCGCGGCTGCCGGTTGTGGAACCAGCTAAATTTTAATTTTCTTTTTTTCTTTTTCTAAATTTTCTCTTTATCATTGAATTCAAACCCACTTGACAAATGTCCGCACAGCATTTAAAAACTAAATTATTTTTTCATGATCTATGATAATCAGTATTAAATATGAAGATTTTGTTAAAACATATTCTAAGCGTAACCATGGGGCAGTATATTATCCAGAGGTTATGAAAAAATTTAAGCAAAATTCAGACATAAGAAAAATTTCAGACACTTTCAAAATACCCTATTCTTTAGTATGGAATTGGGTAAGAAATAAATCTATTCCCGTTTCATTCATAGCATATAAAAGCATTAAAAAAGAGTTTAATGAGGAGGATATAAAAAATTTAGCCCCAATTATAGGTTATATTTTTGGAGACGGGGGAATACTGCCCAATGGGAGAATACATTATTGTAATACCGAGAAATTTCTTATAAATGATTTTATTAATCATTTCATAAACGTATTTAATGAAAAACCGATTTTACGGCGTGAACCAGATATATTTAGGATAAAATGCTCTGCTTTAGTTGGCAAATCTTTGTGGTGCCTTTTTGGCAAATTTAGCTATGGAAAGGATACAAAAATCATAACTCCAAAAATTCAAAGTATGCCCTTAGAATGGAAAGCCAAAATGCTGCAGACTTGGTTTAATGATGATGGAAGTGTGCCGGCCTATAAGTTAGTCGCAATTAAGCAGAAACTTAAACCATTAGTAGTTTTTATTCATGACACCTTATTAGAATGGGGGATAGAATCTCACATCAGCGAAGATGATAACAAATGGCACTTGCGGATATGTGGCTACAGAAATCTTATGAAATTTAAGACAAATGTTGATTTTTCCGAAGGCTACAGAAAAAGCGAACGGTTAACTAAAACGATTGAAAACATAAAAAATCCCCACTTTATTACAAAACAAAAAATATTGGATATTCTGTATGAATCCCCCAAAACCAGCAAAGAAATATTGAAAGAATTGGATTTAAAACTGGGCACCATCAATGGGCATCTTTTGGGCTGGAAAAGAAAAAAATCCAAAAGAAAATCTCAAATAGGTTTAGTGGGTAATGGTCTTGTAAAAATGGAAAAGAGGGGAAGAATAAACGTTTACTCACTGGAGGTTCAGCTACACCTAGCCCTGGATTTGGCCTGGGTACAGCAACAAGTAGTACAACTGCAGACTGCGCAACTAGTTAAGTTTTATTTCTAATTTTTTTATTTTTTTGAAAACTTCCTCAATTCATTTTTATTAATCTGTAAAGTTTCCGTAATTTCTCCAAAAAGATATATAAAGGAGAAAGACTAACTTATTGAAATATTTAAATGAAAAACTTTTATTTATAAGGGTACTAGAAAATCACAAAAGGATGAAAATGTTAGGACCATATAAAACAAACGGTAAAGAAGTAAACTACAGGGGTAATAAAATATTCGCACCAATTAGAGATATCTTAAATAAAGGGTACACAATACAGGAATGCGAAGAGAGAGTTGATTCTTTCATTAATAACGATTACTGGGGAAATATCGCGAGAATTAATCATCAAATTGCAAAGACAACAAATGAATTTTTTAACAAATTTGGGGCAATATTTACTTTATTGCCACTTACAACGAGGATGATTTCTTCTCCAGGTGCGGTGTACGGTAGAGAAGCAATAAATTATACTACAGATACATGTCCGATTACATTAAAATGGTTCGATATGCCTCAAAATGCATTTCTATCAGAATCTTCGCAGATATATCTCGAATTGGCATTATTGCAAAAAGACATAAATCATGTGTATTCAATATATAATTCTTTCAGAAAAGAAAAAGCAGACGCTACACATTTATCTGAGTTTCATCACATTGAATACGAAGGGAAAGTTAATCAGGTTAAAAATTCAGAGATTGCTTTTGGACTAGTTAAAAAGATAATTTCAGATTTATTAAAAAATAATATGCTTGACTTAAAATTTTTTTTAAATCAAG
>JAGVXY010000004.1 GCA_018303545.1 Candidatus Woesearchaeota archaeon
TGCAGAAAAATTAGGCAAAGAAATAGGCCTTAGTTCAAGGGCTATTGAAATGCAGTTATCCCAACTCAAAAAAGAACATAAGATTAAAAGAATAGGTCCTGACAAGGGAGGGCATTGGGAAGTTTTGGGATAGACTGACTTGAAACAGGGTTTAAATTTATTGGGTTTAACACCAGTTAAAACAGTTTTATCCTCAACTTCGTTATTCAACCAAAACCTTTATATATATGCTACAACATATATATTAAAGTGATAAACATGACAAGAGCTGATTGCGTTCATTTACAGTAAGTTTCTTCTAATCACAAGTCTATTCTCAAGTTTTACCAAAACATTTAAAAGTAATAATTCTCTTCAGAAAGCTATTTATGGCGGTCGTAGTATAGTGGTTAGTATATGGGACTGTGGATCCTGTGACGCGAGTCCGATTCTCGCCGACCGCCCTTTATTATTAGGAGAAAAGAGATGAAAATTCAACCATTGAAAGGCACAAGGGACTTCTATCCGAAAGATATGGCTAAGTTGAATTATATCTTTAAAATTTGGCGTAAAGTAGCCGAACGCTATGGTTACCAAGAATTCGATGGCCCCATGTTAGAACCAATAGATCTCTGGACAGCAAAATCCGGTTCAGAAATTCCAGAGCAGATGTATCGCTTTACAGATAAGGGTAACAGAGAGGTGGCTATAAGGCCGGAACTTACACCAACCCTAGCAAGAATGGTAGCTCAGTCTCAGAAAGAGCTTTCCAAACCGATAAAATGGTATTCTATTCCGAGATGCTGGCGCTATGAATCCCCTCAATCTGGTCGTTTAAGAGAATTTTTCCAGTTTAATTTAGATGCATTAGGGGTTGAATCTATGAAAGCAGATGCCGAAGTAATTGCAACAGCAATAGATATTATGCTGGAATTAGGCTGCACAGATAATGATTTCTACGTAAGGATAAGCAACAGAAAATTAATGCTTTCAATTTTATTGTCATTAGGTATAAAAGAAGAGGGTATTTCAAATGTCTGCCGAGTTATAGATAAGATTGACAAAGTTTCAGAAGATGATTTCAAATCGATGCTCAAAGAAGCATCTTTGACAGACAAGCAGATCAAAGCCTTAACAAAGATATTAGAAGCAGATAATTTAAAAGATTTGGAAAAACTAAAGTTAGATGAAGAGGGAAAAGGAGCATTAAAACAGACAGCAGAACTTTTTAAATTCTTAGAAGCATATGGGTTCAAAAAATATTATCGTTTGGATTTATCAATAATGCGAGGTCTAGATTATTATACCTCCACAGTATTTGAGGTTTTTGATAAGACTAAAGAATTCCGCGCTATCGCTGGCGGTGGCAGATATGATGACTTAGTCAATGTCTTTGGTGGCGAGCGCTGCCCAGGTATCGGCTATGGCATGGGCGACGTAGTTTTAGGATTATTCTTAAATAAATTAAACAAATTACCTGATTTCGGTAAAGAAGTTGATTTCTATATAGCTGCTGTGAAAGAAGAGCAGGCAGACACAGCAATGAATCTGGCTCAGAAATTAAGAAAAAAATACACTGTTGAAACTGACATTATGGAACGCAAGTTGATGAAACAGTTTGAATATGCCGATAAAATTAAAGCTAAAAAAGTTATTGTTATTGGTGAGAAAGAATTAAAAGAAAAAAAAGTAGTTCTCAAAGATATGGTTTCAGGTAAAGAAACCCAGATCCCTTTGGACGATGTAGATCAGCTTTAAAAACAATTCCAAGATAAATTTATATATTTATTTATACTTCTTTTCAAGATGTTTGTTGACCTTCATTTGCATTCCACTGCATCAGACGGAATTCTAAGTCCTTCTAGATTAGTCAATAAGGCGAAGGCAAAAGGATTGAAAGCGATTGCTATAACCGATCACGATTCTATTTCAGGAATAAAAGAGGCCTTAGAAGAAGGGAAGAAATTGAATTTAGAAGTCATTCCAGGAATTGAATTAGACGTTGGAGATTCACCACAAGAAGACATCATAGAAATAGATATTTTAGGTTATTTTATTGATATAAGCAATAAATCTCTCATTTCAATAATTAAAAAAATGAATGAGTCAAAATGGAAACAGAAAAAAGAGACAATAAAAATTCTTCAAAAATATGGGATTAAAATTACAGAGGCAGAAGTTCTTAAAGAAGCTAAAGGGGGTTTAGTCGGTCGCCCACATATCGCAAGAGTAGCCTTAAGAAACAATCCAGATAAATTCAAGGATTATGATAGCGTATTCAAGCAATTTCTAATTTATGGGCAACCGGCGCACACAGACAGAGATTTCGAATTGACAATGAAAGAAGCTATAGAACTAATCCATAAAGCAAAAGGACTGGCATTCTTGGCTCATCCGATTGCATATATAAAAGTAAAAAATCTACATAACTTAGTAAAGAAATTCAAGGAAGCAGGAGGCGACGGAATAGAAGTAATTTATTGCTATAGGAAGAACAAGCCATACATAGGTGTCCCTATAGATAAACAGAATGAATTAATAGAAATAGCCAATCAGCTAGCAGAAGAATTTAATCTTTTAAAATCAGGCGGTTCAGACTTCCACGACCCAAAAACAGATATTATCGGCGAAGTTAAAGTGCCTTTAGAAATGTTAGAAAAAATAAAGAGGAAGGTTTATTCTTCGTCGTCTTCCCCATCTTCAAAATCTTCATAATCATCATCATCGTAATCATCTTCACTATTATCGATGTCTTCATCTTCCCCTTCATCCATAGTTGTTTCGTCCCAATCATCTGACATGTTGTTACACCCCCTCCGTTTAAGGATACGTTTCAATTATTCCAGTTTATTTAAATACTTTTCCATTTTTTAATCACTATAATATTCAATTAAAACAAAATATTTAAATATGAAGCTAGTTATTTTTCATAATTATTTCCGGGCCCGTGGTCTAGTGGCTATGATCTCTCCTTGACGTGGAGATGGTCCCCGGTTCGAGTCCGGGCGGGCCCATTTTTCATTAGAGATATTCTCATAAGCAAATTACCATAACATTTTTATATTTACGGCGCTTATTTAGCCTCTATGGATAAAAGAGGTCAGGTAACATTATATATAGTTCTTGGTATAATCATAGTTTCTTTAGTGGGCACAGTTGTATTTTTCAGAAACGAAATTGCTTCTTTTTTCAATCCAGAAGAAGAAATTATCGTTCCAAAAGAATTTGAGACCATATATTCTTTCGCAAAAGATTGCTTTGACTTAACATCAAAACAAGCATTAATAATATTAGGAAATCAGGGAGGATATATTTATCCTTCTGTTTCTGCAAATCCAACAACGGTAAATCATCCGTTCACAAGCAATCTAAACATAATTGGTTCAGTACAGGCGCCATACTGGGTTTACAAGCAAGATAACAATGTTCTGGCAACTCAAGTTCCAGCAACGGCTTTAATGCAGGCACAGATTATAAAATATATAAATGAGAATATCAACAATTGTTTGGTCAACTTTTCTTTATTCTCAGGGTATAATATAAGTATTCCAAGTCATTCAACAAAAGCAAAAATAACCTCTAGCGGTGTGGACTTAGAGCTCAATTACCCAGTAAAAATAGAAAAAGGGAATCTAATCTACATATTCCCTGCATTCAGAAATACTATCGATTTAAAATTAAATTCAATTCTAGAAGCGGCAACAGATATATATAAGGCAGAACAGGAGTCCTTATTTCTAGAAGAACTTGCGTTGGATATGATGGCTGCTTATGAGGAGATACCAACATCAGGTGTAGAAGAGAAATGCTCTCCTTCATATTGGGTTGTCAATGACCTAAAAGAAAATTTCAGCAATATCGTTTCAACAAATGTTCCATTTTACAGAATCACAAATACCAAATATTCTGCTAAAGAAAAATATTTTGAGATTGATGCAGGCGTTTCAAGCAGTGCAAGCAATCTGAAAATTAATTTCAAGCACAGTTCATCATGGCCATTCTATCTTTCAGTCGAGCCTTCAAAGGACGGTGTGATTTTCTCTCACGATATTACAGAAGGCATGGGCCCAGAAGCTTATTTTATAAAATCTTTTGTCTGCATGAATTCATATAATTTTGTCTATGATATTAAATATCCGATTGTTGTTCAGATAACAGATGATCTTGCATTCAAAGGCGAAGGTTACACATTCCAGTATCCTATGATGGTTGTAATAGAAAGAAATCAGCCGAGGACTGCTGAAATTATTCCTGAAGAATACGCGCAACCAGATCATCGTTACTGCGAAGCAAAAAACACGGATGCGAAATTTTACACTTACAAAGAAACTTTAGATGGTTCTTCAGTTCCATTAAGTGGCGTTGATATAACTTATGAGTGCATAAATCATGTTTGCGAAATCGGCAGGACAAAAATTGAAGGGACAGAATCTTTATTGTCTTTGAAGATACCAGTATGTTTCAATGGTTATTTAGTAGCAAACAAAGAAGGTTATGCTGAATCTCGTCAGTTATTCTCTTCAACAGATGAAAGCATAGCATCAATAACCTTGCAGCCATTGGTAAATGTTCCTATTGATGCTTATATATTGAGATCAAAAACAACCGGTCATTCTGGTGTTTTAAAAGAAAATCAGCAGTTGATTGTCCAATTTACAAAAGAGGATAATACTCATACGGCATTTGCAATTTATCCCGATACAAAAAGATTGCAGTTAATTCCAGGAGATTATCATGTAAAAATATCATTATTGGAAAATTTCCCTAATGGATTACAGATTGAATCAAATCAATTTGAGAACTGCATTGATAAGCCAAAATCTGGAGTTTTGGGTTTCTTTGGAGGCTCAACAAAAGAATGTACAACGATAACAATTCCTGGCACGAAAATTACTGATCTTTTGGTAGGCTATTCAGAAGTCAATATGGCAATTTTAAGAGAAGATCTTGCAAAAGATAAGTTAACCCTTTATGTTGCAGAGTTTCCTATTCCCGCAAATATGCAGGATATGAACCAAATTTATTTAAATTCACAATTGAATGTAATAGCACCGAGGTTTTTGAATAATGGGGAATAAATATTTTATCGCTCTTTTTTGCATGTTTCTCATAATTACTATGCCTTTGGCTTACGCTGCTGATGGAGCACTAGAATCCACTGCAAATTACGCCGGTGAAGCTGCAAGCACAGCTTCTAGTTACGCCAGCGGAGCTTACAATTTTGCTGAAGGATTATATTATCAGTACAGTTCCTCAGAAGATTCAGGCAAAATCAGCGAAGAAGGCGAAAGTATAATTTTAGAAGTTCTCAATTATGAGCCAAAAACAATTCCCGCTTCTTTAATTGAAGAGCAGGACGTTCCAATTTATGTCAAGCTTGGAGGTATTCGTTCAGCTCCCGCAACTATGCCTAAGATTAGTTTTATCAGCTTTGAACTCTTAACTGAGGGCAGCGGTAAAATTGAAAATTCTACTGTTGGTGGCACTAGTGAATATGTTAGAAGAAATTATTATAAGACTTACAAATATTTTAGACCATTGGCCTACTCATTGAATGATATGGGCTATTTAGAAATTTGGCTTAGACAGAATACAGCAGAAAAAAAACTCATTGAATGATATGGGCTATTTAGAAATTTGGCTTAGACAGAATACAGCAGAAAAAAAGCCAAAATCAATTGATTTAGATTTCAGGGCAAAGATTTATTACGAAGCTGAAAATTTAGCAGCATTATCCGGTTATTTAACAGGTCGTGAATTTCAAGTTGAGACAGAAGCAGAAATGAGGGCAAATCTTGAATCTCATAAATTATTTGATAATTATTATGTTCGAGTGGATTCAATAAAATCTGCTGAAAGCTCATCAATCTTAAGCCGAGCTTACGCTGGCTTTCGTGGCAATGTTGCAACTTTAAAATTTTACGTTTATAATCCAAACACAGGGTCCATTGAATTAGTATCTGCGTATACTGTAAAAGAAGGTGCAACTTCAGATATGATTAGAGTTGCAGATAGTCCTTATTTCCGTATAAAGGTAGATGATATTCAATCAGAATCTACCAAATTCAAATTTAATATACGCGATGAAGAAGTTACAGTAGGAATGAATGAAAAAATATTAAACTCTGAATGGTATGTTGCAGGTTATGATGTTCAGCCTAAGTATTTTTCATCAAAAGAGTATATTATTCTAAAAAATTATGCGCATGCAAATTATTTTGTTATAATCGCAAATCCTGAAGGTATCTTTAAGTCAGAAGAATTCACTCTGACCAAAGGTATAAATAGTCTCGAAGGTTTGCAAGAAAATTTTGATATAGTCTGCAAGAATGAAAAAGACATATGTAAGGTCTATCGGCTTTTTGGATTGGAAGAGCCATATAAAGTGGCAGATTATTCTGCTGCATTGGATGATTTATCAAAGACATTCCCGATTTTAGAATATGATAAAATAGAATCACCTGTCTCAGGCGGAATCTCTGCGCAGATATCAACAAAGCTTAGCCCAAGTTCTTCATATGTTGAAGGAACTGTATTGCAGCAGCCATATGATAATTGTCCTGAATCTATGTGCAAGATAGTTGCAATATCTGGAGATTCAATAAAAGTTTCTCCTTCTGAGGATTCATCTTGTAAGGAAGCTTCAAAAACAGTTAAGGTAGGAGAATTTCTTCCATGTGGAGGTGCAAAACTTATTCGCATCAAAAGTGACCAGAAAGTTAAGATTACAGCGCTTCCAGGTTCAGGAAAATCAATAAGCATTTCTGACTTTTCAGTTCACGTTCCAATAGAGGAGAGAGCAATTGAGCTTACTCCTGAAAGAATTGACAAGGACATTAACAAGAGTTTGGCATATATAGCTAAGTTAGACAAGTCAATAATAAAATTGCAAGGTCTTGTTGATCAATGGACAAAAGTTTGTCTAGTTACTGCGGCTTTTTTCACAGTCACTTCGTTCTTTGGCGGAATGGCTATGCCAAATAAATCAACGGTTTCAGAGACTGCAACAACGGAAAAAAAGACAATTGAAGTCAAATCGGGAAAAGATTATTATTATTTAAAACCTGATTCTACAGGTAAAATGATTCCCACAAAACTTAATCCAAAAACATATTCCATAGTTAATGGCTATGTTGTAAATGAAGCAGGAACTGAGCTTTTCAGAGTAGACAGCACAAATCTTATTGTTTTCAATGAAGGTGTTGAACCCAACAAATTAGATTATTCAAATTCAGATACAGCCAAGAAAATATTTGAAAGGTATTATGCCCACCAGGATACAGGGGAGTTAATGCCCGTAGATTCAGCTAAGTTAGATCAATTTTATGAATCAACAATGCGTTTTGATGGCAAGAATTTTGTTTTTGCAATAAATTCAATCGGTCAGCTTCCGGATAATTTAAGGAACTTTTACAATGAGGCTCAGATTTATGATAAAAAACTTTACGTTGTTTACGACAGCACAAAAGATCGCTGTTCATTATGGTACGGCGGTCAAGATAAGAAAATAAGTTATATGGACGGCAAGTCTCATCCAGGTGAAAGCAAAGTAAGCGATTCATTTGCGAATTGCCATCAGTTCCGTGACCAAGTTATCTCACAGATAGGCAATGAGCAGGCAAATACAAATCAGAGATCTTACAATGGTGCAGGTTACACTTTAAACACAGATGCATTAGATATGGATAATCAGCCGACATGTGAGCAAGTTCTTGGTTCAGGCAGCTGCAAGCTTTTATTCAATGCCTGCGATCCTGTTATGTGTCCATCATCCCGTTGCAATTTCGGCGGAAAGTACCAAGTCGAAAATGTTATTCAATCAGGTTTAATCGGGTCATTGATATTATGTTTGCCGAATATCAAGCAAGGGGTGATGATGCCCGTTTGCCTTACAGGTTTATTAGCTTCTTTGAAAAACTTAAAGTCTGTTTTTCAGGGCTATGTTGATTGCTTGAAAACAGCAAGAATCGATAAAAAATCAGTTGGGGTCTGTGATAAAATCAGAAGTGTTTATCTTTGTGAGATTGTTTGGAAAGAGCTCGTAACATTATTAAATCTTAAGGGCGGTTTATTGGGCCGTTTCTTTGGCAGCTCCCCAGGTGGAAATGAATATCTCAGTGGGGTTTCATCCGGTCTGCAGGAGTCAAAAGAGTTCTTGAGTTATTTCACCCAGAGCTATGCAACAACTGTCTTCGCCGCTTACAAGGGAAGGAGTGCTTCCGAAATTGGTACAGAAGTCTGCCGTTCAGCAGTCATGGGCAAGTATCCTGTCATTGGTGATGTTTTGAGTGAAGTTTCAGCCGGTCAAGATGTTTCACAGTTCACTGCTTATTTTGAAGAAGAGCCATACTCTTCAACGATTAGAGGCAATTCTCGCTACCAGGTTTATTATCACATTTATGCAGGAGGTAATGAAGTTAATTATCAAGTTTACTTAAAGAAAGATGGCGTAAAAATCTCATTCAGAGAGAATAAAGGTACATTAACTCCTGGCGCTTATGTTGACAAAAGCATAGACTTTTTAGGCGTTTCTAATGCAAAAGAAATCTGCGTTCTAATAAACAACGAAGAGAAATGTGGTTATGGCAAGATTGTTTCAACATCTTTTGCCATGAATTCAGTTAATGATTTTATGGTCAAATACCAGATGAGCCAGAATATAAAATCTGAAGATCAGTGCCATTCTGAAACATGGGCATCAACGCTATCAAGTGGTATACTGCCTAATGCAAATGTAGAGAAAGTCTGCTCAAAAATTAATCCTGCTGCAGGATATGAAAAAGCAACAGAAGCCCAATGGGTTAAAGTTGGTACTTGCGGTATAAAGGACAGTGTGGATTTAGGTGACTGCTGGATGAAAATTTCAGATGTTCCAAAAGAGCTCGCTCAGGCAGTCAAGATGGATATTTGTGAAGAGCGTGGTGGAAATATTTGTTTATACAATCAGAAATGTGATGGCGCAATAGAAGACGTTGGCACAACTGTTACTTGCTGCAAGGGCCAATGTGTCAATGCAGATTATTATTCTGGAGCAGAAGGATTTGATGCAATTTATAATTCATTCAATCAGGATGCAGATTTGAAAAGCATGTTTGATGCTTCAGCTTTAGTTGTTGATCAAAACTGTCAGAGAATTAATTCCGGATTAGATACTTATATAAATTTATTTTCAGGTTTAGGTAATTCTGAGCTTACCGGCTTAGTTGCCTTGAGGGATTCACTAGAAGAAAGAAGAAATTCTCTTACTCCAGCTGAGCAACTTCAGTTGGATAAGATATATCTTTTCTATATAATGATGTATTTGAAATGCAAGGATTGTTCAGACGCATCAAAATACTTAAGCAAGATTTCAATAAAACAAGATTCTGAATTCCAGACAAAACTAGGTATTAGCCTTGCACAAACAAACTCCCTGATTGCAAGCTGCGTTGCTTCGATGCAGAAGCCCGCAGAAACATCTTCAGAAGAAATAAAAGAGCTTTCACTTTCAAGAATAACAATGAAAGCAGTTACAAATGATGAAGAAAAAAGTTTAAATTTCAAAAAAATAAATGCTAATACCTTTGAACTTTCCATTGAGGAAAATAATTACTATGTCCCATCAGGAATTTATTTTACCGACATTGAGCTTAAGGAAAATGAAAAAGCAACATTAAGTTATGGCTTATCGCCGGATATACAGACAATTGATTGTAATTACATAACGGCTACAGAATGTAAGATTAGCAATCCAAAAAATATTCCTTTGAGGGATGGATTCAAATTCACTATTTCTGCAAAAGACAAGAACGGCAAAGAAAAAACCTTTACGATAAATGTCAAACAAAAAGAAACAGCATTAAATGACAATGTAAAGTTATGCATTATTAAGAATAAAGATTCTAAGCCCTTGTTATTTTGTATGCCATTTACCGGAGGAGTCCTTGATGCTTATAATGGTATTGAAAAATGCAGTGACTTGGAGATAAAGGATGTCTCAATTGCGAATGAAGATTCGATAAAGTCGTCTAATTATCAATGCCTTATCGATTGCAATTTAAATGATGCAAATCTGTTCGGGGAATGCCTGGGTAGCAACGTTGCAAAGATATTCAGTAATAATTTAGTTTACTACAAAAAATGAAAAAATTATTCATAGCAATATTAAAGGATCTTAAAAAGAAGTTTTATCTCATTCCGATAGATATAATTTATATTTTTCTAAATGCCTTAACTATCATATTTACATTACGTAAGGTTACTCAGCATATGAATAATCTTTACAATCTTACCCCTCAAATTCAGTCTTTGCAGGAGGCATTAAGCATAGATTCTTCATCAATTCAGCCTGTTGTTGACGCATTAAATCATGAGCTTAATCTTATATATTTTTATTTCATTTTATGCGCCATTATAATTTTTGTATTGTTTGTAATATTTCAATCAATCCAGTTTTCCCTAAGTTACAATAGCATAAAAGAATTTAAGAGAACTTATTTGGATTATTTCAAAAGAGTCTTATTCATTTCCGGATTCTTTGGATTATTTTTATTACCCGTTGGATATTATTTATTTAACAGTATTACCTGGGTTATAAATTCGCTTGATATCTACAGCATATTGCTTTTCTTATTCATTATGATAATAAAAGTCATTGTGGAATATCTTGCAGTTTATACCATGATATTCTCTTTAAAACATCCTTTCAAGCAGGCAATAAACACAGTAATCCTGCTTCTAAAAGATTTAAAATTATTTTGCGGTTATTTATTTTTCAAATTGCTTTTGATATTGGTCTTTGCCTTAGATTTGGTTCTAGCTTGGTTTTTGATTGATAATTATGCTATAAGTGCGATAATACTTATAATTCTTTTAGGTTCAGTTATCTCATTCAGTAGGCTATTCTTGATGCATCTGGCTTTTGATAAAAAGATTTAAATAAATTCCCAATTTCTTTTAGACTATGACTAGAATAAAGCAGAATGTTGAGTACGAGCGGGGATTTAAGTACAGGTCAGAAGATCTAAGATTCGCTACACCTAAAGCCGTTGCCGATTATCGCGCAAAGAGATTGAGCTGCGATACATTATTAGAGATTGGTGCAGGAGTGGGCTTTCAGACAATCGCATTCTCAAGGACCTGCAACAAAGTCATTGCCGTAGAGATAGATAAGGAAAGATTCAAATTTTTAAAGATAAATCTCGATAAGGCAAAGAATACTGTCTTAATCAATGGGGATGCGTTGAAAGAGGATCTTCAAGCAGATGTAATTTTTGTTGATACAGAGCGTGAGCCTTCAGAAAAAGAGCGGACTTTAGACACAATAAAGCCAAACATAAAAAAGATTCTAGAAAAATTCAAAAATAAAAATATTTGCATCGAGGTTCCTCCTCAAACGAGGAATATAGAATTAAATTGTGAGAAAGAATATGTTTCATTGCATAATAAATTAAATCGTCTGAATCTTTATTTTAATGATTTAAAAAAATGTGAAACCTCTTTAGTATTGCTTCCAGAAAAAGTTTTTCTCAATGATAAGAACAAGGAAAAATTAAAATTAATAACAGACTATGAAAATTATAGTTACATCTATGAAATAAATCCTGCCGTTATTAGGGCAGACCTTTTGGGTAGTATTTCAAATAAAGAGCTTTTCCTTTACAATGGGGGCAATAAATTTTATTTTTTCTCAAATACTTTAATAGATTCAAAATTCTTAAAACCTTATAGAATCTTAAAAGACAATTCTACATTAGGAAAAGTCATTCTGCACGGCAATGTTTCTCCTGCAGACTACATCAGAATAAAAAGGAGCATAGAATCAATTATGCCTGGCAAGGTTACAGGCCACGTTTTCTTATTGAAAGAAAATTTATTTGCAGAAGAGATTTAATTTTTTATTATGTGGGCAATAAATACTCTCCAGCCTATTGCAGATGAATTAAAAGGCAATATCCAAATCGTTGGGCAATATAATCACATTAGTTTCAGTTTTAGCATTGATAAATCTCTTCACTTCTTTAGGCTTATAAGTTACACCTGAATTCTCCAAAAACTTAATAAACAAGCTTGATTTTCAAAAAACTAGATTATGAAAGCTACAGAACTAAAACAGAGGTATTTAGAATTTTTTAAACATAAGGGTCATGCGATTATGCCCTCAGCTTCTTTAGTTCCTGAAAATGATCCAACTGTCTTATTTACAACTGCAGGCATGCATCCCTTGGTCCCTTTTTTGCTAGGCCAGAAGCACCCCTTAGGCAAAAGAATCACAGACGTTCAGAAGTGCATAAGAACTGGCGATATTGATGAAGTGGGTGATGATTCTCATTTAAGTTTTTTTGAAATGTTGGGCAATTGGTCTTTGGGAGATTATTTCAAGGAAGATGCAATTAAATGGAGTTTTGAATTCTTAACTAAAATCTTAAAGATAAACAAGGACAAGTTATCAGTTACGGTTTTTATAGGAGATCAAGATGCGCCGAAAGATGAGGAGTCAGCAAAGATATGGCATTCTCTAGGTATTCCAAAAGAACGAATCTATTTCCTGCCTAAGAAAGACAATTGGTGGGGTCCTGCAGGATTAACAGGTCCTTGCGGTCCGGATACAGAGATGTTCATAGATACAGGGAAAAAATCCTGCTCCAAAGATTGTAAGCCTGGATGTTCATGTGGCAAATACTTAGAAATCTGGAATGATGTTTTTATGCAGTACAACAAGACAAAAGAGGGCAAGTACATTCCCTTAATTCAAAAGAATGTTGATACCGGCATGGGTGTGGAAAGAACAACGGCAATATTGCAAGGAAAGAAATCCGTTTATGAAACAGAATTATTTTCGTCAGTGATAGCAAAGATAAAAGAGCTTTCAAAAAAAACAGATAAGAGGGCTGAAAGAATCATAGCCGATCACTTGAGGGCAGCAGTTTTCATTCTCAGCGAAGGCAGAATAGTCCCTTCGAATTTGGACCAGGGCTATGTCCTTAGAAGGTTCATAAGAAGAAGTATGACCCAAGGCAGAAAATTAGAAATAAAAGAGAATTTCACCGCGGAAGTTGCAGAAATCATAATTTCAATTTACAAAGAAGATTATCCGGAATTTACTTCAAATAAATCTTTAATATTAAATGAATTAAAGAAAGAAGAATGCAAGTTCAACTCAACCTTAGATAAAGGATTAAAACAATTTGAAAAGCTTTCAAAAGACAAGAAAATTTCAGGCGATGACGCTTTCATTTTATTCTCTTCTTTTGGGTTGCCATTCGAGATAACAAAAGAATTAGCTCATGAAAAGAATATTCAGGTCGATGAGAAGGGCTACGAAAAAGCATTCATGCAGCACCAAGAATTGAGTAGGAAAAGTACTGAAGGCAAATTCAAGGGCGGTCTAGCGGATAATTCTGAAATCACGACAAAGTTGCACACTGCAACGCATCTATTGCACGGGGCATTAAGAGAAGTATTAAACAAGGATATTTTCCAAAGAGGATCTAATATCACATCAGAGCGCTTGAGATTCGATTTCTCATTTGACAGAAAATTAACTGAAGAAGAATTAAAGAAGATAGAACTGATAATTAATAAAAAAATTTCAGAAAACTTAGAGGTTACAAGAGAAGAGATGTCTCCTGAAGAAGCCAAGAAAAAAGGTGCTGTCGGAGTTTTCGGAGATCGTTATGGAAAAAAAGTTTCGGTCTACTGTATTTCAGGCTTTGACAAACAGATCTGCGGTGGTCCCCATGTTTCATGCACAGGCATTTTAGGCAAGTTTAAGATTATTAAAGAAGAAGCAGTTTCTGCAGGTGTAAGAAGAATAAAAGCAATTCTAGAATGACAAGATTTCATAAAAAGATTTATTAACAAGCAGATTAGATTATTAATTGATGGCCAGAAAGAAAAAATCTTCACTATTATGGGAAATAATAAAACTATTTTTCCGAGGAATATGGTTTATTCTCAGTGGTATAGTAAAATTAATTTCTAAGTTCTTCGGTTATTTAAATCGCAAGATAAGTGAAAGGGCAAAAAGCAATAAGCTGAACAATAATCCCATTTATACGATGCCTTCATATTTCAAGCCGTTTGATGTAATCAAGGAAATAACTGGGAAATACAGCACTTTTGAGAATAAATTATACAAAGAATCAATTATCGCTTTGATATTTGGCAAAAGGGGATCAGGTAAGAGCGCATTAGGGTTCAAAATTTTAGAGAACATAAATAATAAAACAAAAAGAAAATGCTATATTCTTGGCATTGAGCAGTCATTGGTGCCAAAGTGGATTAATCCAATAGGAGATATAACCAATGCACCAGATAATAGTATCGTACTTGTTGATGAAGGGGCCGTTTCATTCGGTTCTAGAGATAGCATGAGCTCAAAAAATAAAGAACTTACAAAAATTTTGGCTATAGCAAGGCATAAAGATCTTACGTTGATTTTTATAACACAAAATACAGGACTAATAGACAAGAATGTGCTGAAGTTAGTTGATATTTTACTGGTGAAAGAGGGCAGCCTGCTGCAGACACAGATGGAAAGATCAGAGATAAAGAAGTTCTATGAAAAGGCAAATGCCTCTTTTAAATCCATTAAAGGAGATAAGAAACCATACACTTATATTATTGATTCTGATTTTGAAGGGGTAGTTTCATTTGACTTGCCAAGTTTTTGGTCTACTAAATTGAGCAAAAATAAAGTAATTTAGAGTTTACATCCCTAAAAATTTAAGCAAGCCATAAACAAGAAATGCTGGCCAAACTATTGCTTTTAAAAATCCCAAGACCCCAATCCAAAAACTGGTAGCAATAGAAATATAGTAGACTGCTGCGCCAATAAATCCTAACCCGTAAATTGCTCCACCATTACACGAACCAACAAAACGACATTCTTTTTTGTTTGCCATACTTTACAAAATTATTTTATTGATATATAAATTTTTCTCATAAGAACATTCATTCATAAAAGTAATGCGGGGGACAGTCAAGGAAGTTGATATTACAATCATTGCATACAGAATTAATAGTTTTTCATGTTTCAATTATCAGACAAAGAGCTTAATAACTTAAGGTCACAAATTGTGACCTTAGAGTCTGGAAGAGGAAAGCACAGAAAATATTTACCCTATTTTTTACTGAGCAAGATGTTCTTGAGATACTTCGTAAATTAGATTAGTTGCACTTCGTATTTTACTCATAAAAATAATGCGGGGGACAGGATTTGAACCTGCGTAAGCACTAAGCTACTGGGTGTCTCAAAATCACAGCACAATAGAGCTCATTACACCCTTCAAAAGCTAGAACTTTCCTAAGCCCAGCCCGTTTGACCGCTCCGGCACCCCCGCGTTTAGAGGATTATTTGCTCCACACTACGCCAATTTTTCTCTTTCCAGATAGTGTGTTCTTTTTCTTCCCAGACAAGGTCTTGCTCTGCCAAGTATATTTTCGCATCTTTGCAGTCTTTCCATAACCACAATAGCTGCATATGTGCTTTTTTTTATGATAGGTAGCTTTTCCGCATCTTCTACACCTTATGTGCATGTCCTTGCCGGACTTCTTACCCATCGAAGATGTTCCTTTTGTCATTTTATTATGCAGGTGATATCAGCACTATCATGTCTCCTCTTACAAAGACATTGCCTAGCTTCTTTCTGAGCTCGCCGTTCTCCCATTCTTCAGCATCATCTAATACAATATTGATGTGAATGTCGAATGCTCTTAAAACACCTATTACTGATTGTTTGTTCTTCAACTCAGCGATGACTTTTTTGCCTCTCGCCTTGCTCAATGCGTCTAATGGTCTGCTATCCATCTCCATATCTGTCTCCCCCTGTAAATAATTTTAAATAATGCTAGGTTGAATAATTATAGAAACCTTTATAAATCTTATGTTATTTTATGTGCTTAATATGGCTATTTCACAATTAAGGTCAAAAAGGAAGGTTTCTGGTGGTAGATACCTTGCAGCAAGAAAGAAAAAACAAAGAGAATTGGGTAATTTGCCTGCTTTGACTAAGCTAGCTGAGAGAGTTAAAAGAATAAGACGTTCTATGGGCGGTTATGTAAAAGCAAGGTTGCTTTCAGAGAACATATGCAATCTTTACGATCCTAAATCTAAGAAAAGTTCAAAAGTTAAAATTTTGACGGTTTCAGAAAATCCCGCTAACAGACAATTTGTCAGAAGAAATATCATGACTAAAGGAACAATTATAGAAACAGAAAAAGGCAAAGCAAAGATAACTTCTCGTCCTGGTCAGGAAGGCGCAATAAACGCAATTCTTTTAGGCAAATAATCGGTTGTTATACAATCTAACATAAAAGCCTAAATACACCTTATTTGTTATACAATATAACCTGATAGAAACAAGGCAGATTTTAATCTTTAAACATTCATCAGATTC
This sequence comes from Candidatus Woesearchaeota archaeon, assembly GCA_018303545.1. GTDB lineage: Archaea > Nanobdellota > Nanobdellia > SCGC-AAA011-G17 > JAGVXY01 > JAGVXY01. The sequence continues at coordinate 16,359 of JAGVXY010000004.1, forward strand.
TTTATGCTCAAGCAATTCAAGAAGTATTAAATACGGGATGGTTTGCAATTCCAGAAACACAAAGGTATACTAAATATGAATTAAAACCGATTTCTATAGAAAGTGTTAATTCAGATGAATTTGAAGAATAACTCCATTCAAATAATAATCTTTTGATGCCAATTATTGTAGGGAATGGAAAATATATACTTGGTGTGAAAAAAGCTATGAAAAAATCTATTTGGGAAATAATTATTGGGATAATTTTGCTCTTGACTGGTGTGCCCTCTATTGAAGAATTTTGGACAAAGACGAATGAAGATAAATGGAAATAATTTTTGACTTTTTAAACAGACGCTACTTACATCATATGGCCTATTTACTTAAAACTAGAATAATTCATTCTTCAACCAAAACTTTTAAAAATCTAACGTTTTAGTGCATTTGGACTTCTAATTTTTAAGCCTTTCTATACAAAAACAGTCAATTTATGTGCAAAACCCTCGAATTTATGTGCAAAAGGCCATTTATGTGCAAAGCCCAATTTTCCG
>JAGVXY010000005.1 GCA_018303545.1 Candidatus Woesearchaeota archaeon
ATACAACAACAGGGTTCGTGGAATGGCTTCCAATCGAGGTATAATAATGAAAACTTTCAATGGATTATATTCTTATTTTTGTTTATATGAAAATCTTTTATCCGCTTTCAAAAAAGCAAGAAAACACAAATCATTAAGGCCTTATGTTATAGAATTTGCAAGTAATCTCAAAGAAAATCTCCTTAAGCTTCAGGAAGAATTGATTAAGCAGACTTACAAGCCAAAACCGCTGGAAACATTTACCATCAGAGATCCAAAAACTAGAAAAATAAGCAAATCGGATTTTCGCGACAGGATTGTCCACCATGCAGTCTGCAATATTATAGAGCCAATATTCGAAAAATCGTTTATCTATGATTCTTACGCAAATAGGATTGGAAAGGGCACTCGCAAAGCAGTAGAACGCTTGGACTATTTTAAGAAAAAGGTCTCAAAAAATAATACAAAGAAATGTTTCGCGTTAAAAGCAGATATAATGCATTATTTTGACACGATGGATCACAAAATATTAATTGAAATTTTAAATAAAAAGTTAAATGGCGATAAATTAATTGCTGTAATAAAGTCCATTTTAGAGAATTATAAAGTAAAGCATGAGGAAAAAGGGATGCCATTAGGCAATCTGACTTCGCAATTTTTTGCAAATGTTTACCTGAATGAGCTGGATTATTTTATAAAATATGAATTAAGAACAAAATATTATATTCGATACGTTGATGATTTTATTATCTTGCATGATTCAAAAGAGCAGCTTAGCTGTTATAAAAATCACATAAATGCATTTCTAAAAAACAAATTGTCCCTGAAGATGCATCCGGATAAAACAAAAATATTCAGTATTTATCAAGGAATAGCTTTTTTAGGGCTAAGGATATATGCGCATCACAAATTGCTGAAGAAATCAAACATAAAAAAGTTCAATAAGCGGTTAAAGAAATTATCTGCGCAATACAACAGCAAAGACTTTGGCTATGACAAAATATATGGCTTTTTAGAAGGATGGATAGAATACAGCAAGCAATCCAATTCTTTTAAATTGAGAAGCAAATTGCTTAAACCATTTGAAAAAATGATTCTTAGTGAATTATCTGCAAAAGAACTGAATAAATATCTAAAAATAAAAGACGCATTTAAAGTTTAGAATCCACTCGACAAGAGGGCATAACCTTTATAAACCTATTCTAAAGCCCTTTTAGTTAGAATGATAACACGCAAGGAAAAGCCGAACTCAGAACAAGAATTAAAGAGAATCTTGAATCCTCTAGTTGTAAAATGGTTCTTTTCAAGATTTAAAGAGTTTTCTCTGCCTCAATTATTTGGCGTAATGGAAATCCACTCTAGATCTAACGTTTTAGTCTCAGCCCCGACAGGTGCAACCAAGAGCCTTACCGCCTTTTTATCCATATTAAATGAGTTAGTAGATTCAGCAGAAAAGGGAATTTTAGAAGATAAGGTTTATTGTGTATACATAAGCCCTCTTAAGGCACTCAATTCAGATATTGCAGTAAACTTGATTCAGCCATTGAAAGAAATCGAAACATTGGCAGGAAAAGAATTAGGCATTAGGGTGGCAGTAAGAACCGGTGATACATCTTCTTCAGAAAAGCAGAAGATGCTTAAGAAAGTGCCCCATATTCTCATAACAACTCCTGAATCTCTGGCGATATGTCTGGTATCTCCTAAATTCAAGAATCTTCTGCACGACATAGATTGGGCAATTATTGACGAAGTACATTCCATCGCAGAAAATAAAAGAGGCGTTGATTTGTCCTTGTCTTTGGAAAGGCTGCAGCATTCTTCTCCGGCAATGTGTCGTGTAGGCCTTTCAGCAACAATAGAGCCGTTAGAAGAAATCGCTAAGTTCTTGGTTGGCAATGAAAGGCCATGCAAGATTATTGACGTTCAGTTCATAAAAAAATTAGATCTTAAAGTCATCTCTCCAGTAAATGATTTAATCAATGTTACCTGGAATGAATTGGAGAAAAGAACGTATGAAGTCTTGAATGAATTAATCCAGCAGCACAAGACAACTTTAATCTTCACAAATACAAGGGCCGCAACAGAAAGAGTTGTTCATAATTTAAAGACAAAGTTCGGCAAAAAATATTATGAAATTTCAGAAGAGCCGCCATATGCAAAATCTTCTTTGATTGGTGCCCATCATGGCTCTCTCTCAAAAGACGTGAGATTTGCTATTGAACAGCAACTTAGAGAAGGCAAATTAAAATGTGTTGTCTCTTCAACTTCACTTGAATTGGGTTTGGACATTGGTTATGTTGACCTAGTTATTTTATTAGACTCTCCAAAGTCAGTAGCAAGAGCTTTGCAACGCTGTCTAACTTTCGATATGCGAGTATTATGTGAAGATGGTACATACCAGAAAATTGGTGAAATTGTTGAAAATAAATTAGATATCAAAGTTATTTCTTATGATAAAAATAAGGGATATATTGCCAATAAAGTAAAGATATGGCATAAAAACAAGGCAAAAAAGATATTTAATATTGCATTGGGATGCGGAGAAAATTTGAAATGCACAGGGGAGCATCCTCTGCTTACATCCTATGGTTGGAAAAAAGCCAGAGAGTTAAACAAAGGCGATTTAATCGCGGAAATAAAAGATAAAATAAATTTCCAAAATAGCATTCCTTATTTATTCGAACTTATGCCGAAAGATAAAATTTTTGTCATAAATATTGAAAACTTTTTTCAGAAACAAATTGATGAGTATTTAGAGCATAACAAAATTAGCGTTAAATCCTTTGCAAAAATTATAGGCATGCCTTACTCAAGGCTTATTGATTGTAGAAGGATTAAAGGAAGAAAAAAAAGTATTCGATTAGATCATTTTCTTAAGGTGTGTGATATATGCAACATCCCAATGAGGAATTTTTTACCCTACCTCCAATATTTGAAGACAAAGGGCAGAAAATGGGCCATATTCCCGCTTAAACCGACAAAAGAAATTATGTGGCTAGCAGGTGTTGTCGCGACAGATGGTTGCATCGTAAAGAGCAAGGATAAGCAAACAAGTACAGATTATTATAAAATTAAAATAGGAAATAAGTCAAAACTGCTGATTGATAGGGTCAAGGAGATTATTTCTAAATTTGATATAGTCCCATATGTATCCATTCGGGATGGCAGTTTCTACAATCTTGAGTTTGGATCCAATCTTTTTGCTCATCTCTTTGAGTCATTTGGTATCCCTTCAAAAAATAAATCTTTTGCTCTTGATGTTAATGATAATTTATATTCATTTTCACCAGATTTAATTTACTCCTATCTCGGGGGGATATTTGAGGGGGATGGCAATTTTAATGAAGCAGGTATGGTTCGTATTTTTACGGCAAGCAAAAAATTTGCCTTAGGTTTGCATTTTCTCCTTTCTAGATTGGGCTATTCAAACAAAGTTTCAAGAAATAAGATTAAACCTTCGAAATTAGTTAAAAAGGTTAGCAATGGATATATATATTGTGTTGGTATTTACAATAAAAATGATTTAAAACGCTTTTTTCAAAACATCCCGATATATGCAGAAAAATCAAAAAGGGGAGAATTATTTACAAATAATTACGAATTCATTACTCGTTGCAAATCCGAGAAATTTTTAAGTTACTCAAAAATCAAAAGTATCAACGTAATAAACAAAAAAGTTAACGTATATAACCTTACCTTAGAGGAAGAGCCGAATAATTTTATTGTGGGAAATGTTATAGTTCATAATTGCGGACGAGCCGGTCACCGGCTGCATGATACAACCAAAGGCAGAATAGTTGTATTAGATCGGGATAATCTTGTTGAATGCTCTGTTTTATTAAAAAATATAATATTCACATTCCTAAAAATTGCTTGGATGTTTTAGCGCAGCAGATCATCGGTATGGCCATAGAGCAGGTTTGGGATTACGATGAACTTTTAGGTTTAGTAAAGAAAAGTTATAATTATCATAATCTGAAAACGGAAGACTTCAATGAAGTTCTTAATTTTCTTGCCGGTGAATATACCTCTTTAGAAGATCGTCATGTTTATGCTAAAATTTGGTGGGATAAGGAAGAAAAAAAGATAGGAAAAAGGGGCAAATCGTTAAGAATTATTTATATGACTAATCTCGGCACTATTCCAGATCAGTCAGGTATTATAGTTAAGATTGGAGCACAGCCCATCGGTCAGTTAGACGAATCCTTCGTTGAAAAGCTTAAACCATGGGATATATTTGTTCTTGGTGGAAACACCTATATGTTTAAGTTTTCCCGGGGAATGGTTGCACAAGTTTCATCTGCTGCAGGAAGAACACCTACCGTTCCTTCATGGTTCTCTGAAATGCTGCCATTATCTTTTGATTTAGCGATGGATATCCAGAGATTCAGAAGTCTTGTTGAAGATCGTTTAGTGGCCAAAGAAAGTAAAAAAGACATAATTAATTTTATTCATAGTTATCTTTATGTTGATGATCCTGCTGCTGAGGCAATTTACAATTATATTAAAGAGCAGTATGATTTTGCTATGATTCCTTCACACAAGAAGATTTTGATTGAGCATTACATTGATGAGAACGATAAAAAATATTCTATTTTTCATACGCTATTCGGCAGGCGAGTTAATGATTGCTTATCAAGGGCAATTGCCCATGCAATAGCCAGAAAACAGAAAAGAGCAGTTGAAATAGGAATAAATGATAACTGTTTTTATGTAACTCATGACAAAGATATAAATGTCATTGATGCATTCAAGCTTTTAAAATCGGATGAGCTTAGGAGAGTTATGGATTTGGCTTTGGATAGCACAGAAATATTGTCCCGTCGCTTCAGGCATTGCGCTGCAAGGGCATTTATGATTCTGAAGAGATATAAAGGTCATGAAAAAAGAGTTGGCCGCCAGCAGGTTTCTTCAATGATTCTAATGAATGCAGTAAAAAGAATTTCTGCAGATTTCCCCATTTTAAAAGAAGCAAGAAGGGAAGTCCTTGAAGATCTTATGGATATTGATAATACAATCAATGTATTAAAGATGAAAGAGAACGGCACATTGAAGGTTAAGGAAATAACCACAAGAATACCAACGCCTTTTGCATTTAATCTAATTGTAAGAGGCTGCACGGATATTTACAAAGCTGAAGACAAGCAGAAGTTCTTGCAGAGGATGCATAGTATGGTTCTGGCAAGGATAGGTCAGAAAAAATAATTAAAGCAGCTTTTTCAGCTCTTCGCTGAATTCTTTTGCTCTTTTTAACGACGTTTCTGCTTTTACTCTTTTTATTTCTTCTGTGCTTTCGTATTGGAATTTGGCTCTTTTTGCCCTTTCGGAATTAAAGTTTTCGACCAGATTGTCTGAAATGCTTAAGGCTTCTTCTGCGGCAATATTGTATTCTTTAATAAGATTTGATTTTAATTTATGCCTTGCATGCACGATTAATGCATCCGCGGTTATTCGGTGGGCAAATTTTTCTCTAACTTTATATCCTAATTTGTAAAGTACTGCATTTGCGATGTAAAACATGGAGTAATAGCTTATTACAATTGCCCAAAGATTCGATAGGTTCTCTTTGAAGATGCGTTCTGCCAGCTTGAGGGATTCATTATGATTTCTTGAATATGTATCAAACACAATCTGCCTAAATTCCTCTTTTCGGATTAAACCTTCAGAATGGCATTTAATTAAATTGTTCGTTGCTTCCTTTATCCTTTCTTCGCTCAGCATAACCGACCAGCTCGTAGAAATTTTCTATGCCCTTGAGTATCACTCTATTCTTTAATATCTCTTTTCCTACGTTGGGTTCAATTGTTTTTAGCATGCTTAAAAAATCTTTTGTAGAAAAATCCGAAAGATGTACGCTTGAATGCATAATACTTGCGATTTGCTCGAATTCTTTTATTGTTTTTTCATCATCTGAGATTAAACATACGTCGATGTCGGAATGTTTGCTTTGTGCCCCTCTAGAATATGATCCGAAAATCAGGCATATAAGAAAAGGGTTTTCAATTTCTGTAATCCATTTATATAATGCATATATGCTTTTGTTTTTCAACAGATTCTCTTTTCTCACGATTTCTGTTTTTAGCACCTTTTCATTGAACTTATTGCTGAATCTGCACTGGTTTGAGTTGCCTAGTTTATTTATATTTATCAGGCCTTCATCTTTGAGTTTCATGATATCTTCGAAAGCGATTTTATAGTTCAGTTTGAGTCTCTTTGATATTTCCAATATGCTGAATGATTGGCTATTTTCAATCAAAAACTTTAATATCTTGAGTTGATTTTTCATATCTATTACCTTTATATAATATGATTATTATATTTATGTAATAATATATAAAACTTGCGGAAATTAGCATAAAAAAATAATCTATTTTTTTGACATATCATCAAACATAGATCTAATTGCCCCGCCGGGATAAGTCAGCAATTCTAAAGATGTAGGATATGCGATTCTTGAATTAGGTAGTGTTCTTATTGATACAACAATCTCTTCTTCTGTTTTATCTTTAAGGTGGGATTTAGAATATTCTATGACCTGCGCAGGTTCAAGCTTAGGCATATCCCCCATAGTTTCATATTGTATTCTAGTTCCATTCTTATCAGTATATTCAAGCATCGCATGCCCCATCTGATCGCCAATCACATCTCCCAATATGAAATTAATTTTGTCCTTGAGATCTTTTCTGCCGTTTTGTTCTACAAGTTTATGATATATTTCATATGTTGCATTTGAGTGATATTTACAATCTCCTTCAATTTCATTATTGTTAACGATTGAAGATGCCAGATTAAGGTAATCTATTGTAGCATATTCTTTTGGCAGATTATAGTATTTCTTTGAAGTCAATTCTGTAGTTGGAATTTTACCTAATACTTTCATAATTAAGGGTATTGGCATACAAAATATTGGAAGTAATAGCTGATTGATTAATGCTAATGATATAATTCCTTTTGCAATCTTCATTTTAAGTGACATTTTTTCAGTAATTTGAAATCAGTTTTTCGTTTTATTTCAAAGGTTTCTCACATAATGTGTTTCCTGTTTCCATCTCCAAAATTTTTACTCTGAAATTATCCGCAAACGCCTCTATGCTGCCTTCAAATCCTATATTCATTTATAATAATTTTTCTAAAGTTTTAATATTTATAACCTTTTATATTAATCTTAATTAAAAATGGTAACAACATAAGGTTTTATAAACAAAAAGCCCTAAATTTAATTCAATGAAATTCATAGATTTATGCTTATATTTTGAAAAAGAAAAAGTCCTTATTTTAAGTGATTTGCACATAGGCTTAGAAGAGTCATTGAATAAGCAGGGAATTTTAATCCCGAGATTGCAATTCGAAGAGATGCTTTCTAGATTAAAGATAATATTAGAAAAATTAGAGATAGATAAAATAATAATTAACGGAGATTTAAAGCATGAATTTGGCATTATCTCAAAAACTGAATGGACCAATACATTAGATCTTTTAGACCTTCTAGGTAAGCACTGCAAGGAAATAATTTTAATTTTAGGCAATCACGATAAGGTTTTAGGGCCGATAGCTTCAAGACAGAACTTGAAGACGTTTCAATATTATCATTTCTCCGACATTTTTGTATGCCATGGCGATGTTATTTTTGATAATAAAGATTATAAAAAATCAAAATTATTAGTAATAGGTCACGAGCATCCCGCAGTTGGTTTAAGAGAGGAATCTAGAGTGGAGAATTACAAATGTTTTCTTATAGGCAAATATGAGAATAAAAAACTCATTGTATTACCTTCTTTTAATTTAGTCACAATAGGCACGGATGTTTTAAAAGAATCTTTGCTCAGCCCATATTTAAAGGACATTTCTAATTTTGAAGTCAAGGTTATATCAGATAAAGAAATTCTAGATTTTGGTAAAGTTAAAGATTTGAAGCGATTAATTAAAAGCAATTTTCCTGCTGTTGCTATTAAAAAATCCTTAGCAAAAGACAGTTTTAGTAAGAAGAAAAAAAGGATTAGCTGATTTATAATTAAGAAACATTTATAAATAACTGCTTCATTTTAACCACAAAATGGTAGAAAATATACTCGAATCCCTTTGTGGTGATGTTGACACACAGATTCTCGCCGGCAAGGAATTAGATTCTGAACTTTTGCTTAAAGAGCATAACCTTTATGAAGATCCCTTTAAAAGCACTTATCAGGGATTTATTGAGAAATATCATCTTTTTGCATCCTCAACTTTAAATGAGGTGCAACAGATTAAGTCTGAATTGAAGAATAGATCTGCTCATAATAGCTTTGATATTCAGAGGGTAGGCTGGAATGCATTTTGGGGAGTAGTTCTTTTTTCCGAGGTTATTGTGTTGGATAACGAATATCCCTTTGTTGCAACAGGAGCAGCATCAACTGTGGGTTTAACAATATATGACGAATACAGCAAAAAAAATATGAATTTATCAGTTCTCTTCGGAGGAATATTTTTCGGTAAGTTCATTGGCAATATGATTGATCCAATAAATTCTGATTATTTCAGATACTTAGGTGCGGCTTGCGGTGGAGCAATTGCTCTTGTTTCGGAATGTCTAAAAACTCCAAGTAAGCTAAAAGTTAATAGACAAAAGATTGCTGCGCTAAATTCACGTTTGAAAAAGCTGGAAGATTCTCTCGAAAACAGCAAGAGAAAACTTATAGAGTCAGCAATAGATAAAGTCCTTTTGCTGGAATAAATTCTATTAATGGGCTCGGCCGGACTCGAACCGGCGACTACCTCCGTGTAAGGGAGGGGTCATAGCCACTAGACCACGAGCCCGTAAAGTTAAATATTCGCTTTAATTATTTATAAAGTTTATTGAAATTACCCTATAAATTTACTCTATTCTAATCCAATCACAGTCATGAATGTATTTCCATCTTAATTTTTTATCCCCATCAATCCATATTTTTTCAGGATAAATTTCGTCTAAATCAACAATGCAGTAATATCCATAGTGATGATTATTTTCATTATTTAGCCCTTTGACAAGTTCGTCTAATGTTTCAAATTCACCAGTCAATAAAGAATTGCCTATTCCCCCATATTTATTTTTAACCTTATAAGTATAGATCGCGTGTTTAGCTTGTTTATCTCCTTCATTTTTCATCAATAATGCTAAAGGCCTATAACCATTATCAGAAAGGAGCGCAGCTGCGCAGATGACATAATCTATGCACACTCCTTTTCTGTCAGAATAGTTCATATTGAATGTTTCTGCTCTAATTTTGTCTTCATATTTCATGTAATTTTTAAGATAGTCTTTCACTTCCGGAATTGTTTGAATATAACATATTGCTTCTCTATAATTCATTTCGTCTATACCTTTTTTGTCAGATTTGCATTTTTTTGTTTTTGGTTTTGTATTTTTGATGGATGAGATTTTAACCGTTTTAAAATATTTGCTTGTAAGCAGTTCACCACTCATTAAAATGTTGCCTAAATTGGGGTGCATACAGCCAGCAGCAAGAAAAATGAGGCTTATCAAGGGCAATAATTTTTTTATCATTGTGTTTGCGAGGAATTTAAAATATTTAAATTTTATGAATAATTAGTCCTTTATTATTTCTAAAGAGCCTTTGAACTTAGGCATCAATTATTTAAAACTTTTGTAAAATATAGCTCACGCTGAAGTTAGTTAAACCCTGGGAAAGACGCCGAAGCGCCCTTCCCGGGGAAAAAGAGGTGATTATGGGTGGAAGGAGAAAACCCCTTGCGAGGTTTTTCCTTCCGGGAAAAGAGGTGTTTAATATGAAATCCGAGGTAAAAGCACTCAAGGCACCTTTCCTTGGAAAAAAGAGGTGATTATAATCTCTTTTCTTATGACTACTATCTAGTAAGCATAACTTATTTATATACTTTTCGGTTTGTAGTAACTTTTGAGTGGAAACATAACCACACAGATTATATCTGATTTATAGAAGTTTTAAACCTTATGGAATGGGGTTATAGAACAAACATTTAGAACCATCCAAGCAATAGCCCCAAACCCAGCAATACTAAGATTAGACCGAGAACCAACCTCATCGTTTTCTTCTTTGAGTTCCTGAAATTCTCTATATGCTCTGCCTTCATGCCATATCTTACTGCATATAATATAACCAATAAGGGCAATACAAACATCGCATTATAAACCAATAAATAAATAACCGCCTGCATTTTTGTTACAGTACTTGCCAGCATCGCTAATATGGCTAAATAAACTCCGCCTGTGCAAGGTAATTCGAACATTGATACCAAGAATCCTAAAACAATTGCTGCAGGAATGTTGGCTTTGTAAGTCCATGCTTCAATAATCTTTTTCTTTGATTCAGGTATTGCCAATGAAAAACCTTTGCCATACCAAAAATAATCTTTAATATTTATTAAGCCGGCCAATATTGCAACTATTGCCGCTATTTTTACAATTAAAGATGAAGCACCCGAAAGTTGTATTACACTGAAAATCCCTAATCCTGCTAAAAAATAGACAACATATACTGAAAAAATATAAGCTGTTCCGGCTTTCATCATTCTTTTTCTATTTGATGAAACTGAAACCAAAAAGGTTAATAAAAAGATTAATACTGCAAAAGCACAAGGGTTGACGCCATCTATCAATCCTGTGAATAATACTAATGCCCAAGTAACTTTTTCTTCTTTAAAATCAGGATTAATTGGATTAGAATCGCCATTTCCCTGTACATTATGACAATTCATTTGTCCATCTAATGGGCAATGGAAATCCCCTGATTTTAATAATCCGTCTATTTCTTTTTCAAGATTTTCTTTTATAGAACTTGCCCCCATAAAATATTCATCATTAACAAGCATCAAAGGGACTCCTCGTTGATTTAGGGGGATATTTTGTAGTCCGCAGTATTCATTATACATTTGATAATTTTTTAAATTATGATATAATTCTAATTTTTCTATATATATTTGATCACCATATTTATTTTCTATTTCTTCCAATAATTTCTCTGTTTCTGAACATTTTGCACAGCCATCTCCATAGAAATAGACCATGCATAAAGAATCTTCAGCATGCTTGTTTAAGACATTCTCTTGTTGTATAGTTAAATTTTCAGGTTCGGGAATTTCACAAGTTTCAGATAAGTCGCAAGAATCTATAGCTGTAACTATAGGTATAATTGTAAGCATTAAAATGATTAGTAGCAGATATTTCATTAACGTTAACGACTTTTTATTCATTTATAAAGTTTATGGAATTAAACGTTTATACTCCCCTAGACCTATTTTAAGTCATAATTATAATCTTCAAATAAATCTTTTGGTAATTTTGAAAAATAATTAGTACTGCTATCCCCGAAATAAAATCCTAAATCAGGGTAAACTTTACAAAAATGAGTTTTAATTTTATTCAAAAACCGTTCTTCCGCAACATGGAATATTTTTTTATTTCCCACATCTCTTTTAAAATCCATAAATATTAATTCTGAATAAGCTTTAAAAATTTGATTAATATAATCCTTAGATTTAAGGTTGGGGAATACCATCTTAGTCCATTTTTTAAAAAGTTCATCATCATTTGAAGCAGATTTTTCCTCATTTACAAAAGAATAAAAATCAGAAATTTTAATATCATTTTCTCCCAACTCTTTTATTGTATCTATTTTCCCAAGATATTCGTTTATTTCTCTCTGTTGGCAAATTTCAGGGATTGATATTCTTTTTCCTTTATTTAATGTATCCATATATTCTAAACACATTTTTGTGGTATTTATTCCTTTTGATTTTTCATCAGTTCTGTGTTTATATAATCCCGTAATGTTATAATGAGCAATTCTAAGTAGCATCCAAGATAAAATTTCCTTATCATCCAGGTAACGTTCGGGGAAATATTTAATTATGTGGCTGGTATCCAAAGTTAAATTATCCCAGTCCATACATTCTTCAAAACAGATTTGTGTTGGAATACCCCCTATGCCTTCCAAATGTATTATCATTCCCTTCGAACGCAGATCTCCCCAATCATTAAATGAGTAATACGTTATCAATCCTTCATGGACTTGAGGAGCAAAACTATAATTTCGATATGATAATTCAAGGGTTTTGGTCTCATGAATATATCTTGAGTCTAGTTGGAATAATGTTCCATTAAACAAACTCTGCGACGCAGTCAAATTTGTTATCACCCCTTCATTTCTGAGATAATCAAAAAATTCTAGATATTCTTTCTCTTCAAACATTTCACAGGTTTTGAATTTCATTTTAAAATATGTAGTTGTTAGATTAGGAGTCACAGAGCAGTATTTTTTTCTCAAATTAAATGGACCAAACATTTTTTGCACGGGATCTATCAGGTATCTTTTGTCCTTCCCTACATCTACATCAACAATAGTATGCCCAATATAGCCCCCCCAACCATTAAGCCCATATATGGTGTGTATTCGTGGGTCAAGATCACATTCCTTGGCAAGCAAATAAATATAAAGACCGGCCTCATTACATTGAAAAGAATTATTTAGTTCATGGGGGTATCTCAACCACAAATCATCAACAACAGCATCAAGATAAGAACAATTATAAGACAACAATCCCTTATAAATCATCTTGGCTATACGTTTTTTATCGCCTCTTGCTTTCACTTTGTAAGCATTGGCGATTTTAGAACATAACTTTTTGGTTTCTATTGGTATTTCCATTTGTTGAAAGATGAAAAAAAGTTAGGTAATCCTGCGCTTGTTGCCTTTCGTTCCTCGTTGCTAGCCTGGGGTTTTTCTGCTTTCTCAAGCTCATTTCCCCCTCCGGCGGATTAAACTTTTTTTTCAAGGTTTGAAATTCCTTCTTCTTTTACAGTCACACGACGTACCCCATACAGAGTCTCCGGACTGTCCACAAAACCTCTATGGGCAACGAAACTGAACCAGTCGCGGTAATTAAATAGGGACGAAGCCCGCCCAAGAAATTTTTTACCATTACTTTTTAAAATATCTCGCACGTAATCAGGTTTTAATACGACAACACCAGGGCTTATTCCTGCCCTTGCAAACATTTCCATGTTTAAACCGAAATTGTCTTTATCAGGACCATAAATCCTTTGAGCAGCTCTTCGTTGTTCAGAACTTAATTTATCTACTGTTTTGGGATCAATGGCAAAACGTCCACATCGATGATTAATCTGCACAAGCTTTAATCCTTTCAAATCAATGATAACACTATCTGCATGTTCTAAAGATGTTTTAGCGGCTTCAACGTCAGGAAAATAGTTTTTTTGTTCGGTAAGTTGTTGATATGCTTCGTCTATGTTCTCTAAAACAAGATTTTGTGGTAGACGAGTGATTACCCATAAACACTTTCTTTTTTGGACTGTATATAATTCTCCATCAGCAGTAAAATAACCCTCTCGATTCCCTAATCTTTCATTGATTCTTATTTCAGTAATAAGCTGATCAACGTGCTGAAATGTGCCCGGTACTAATTCCTTGTACGTCAATAAATTCCCTGGAATATTTTCTAATGCCATTTTAAAGGTTAAAATAAGTGGTTATATATAAAGTTTCGCTAACAAGGCAAATTTTTTAAACCCTCGCTTCAATCTTAATATGGATGTTAAAAGAATTAATTAATGATTTAGAAAAACTGAAAAATCCTGAACAGGCAAGAATCTTGCAGGGATTTTTTAAAACAGGCAAAGGGGAGTATGGAGAAGGAGATATTTTTTTAGGGATTAAATCTCAGCCATTAAAAGAAATTGCAAAAAAATATAACGACATAAGTGATAAATCTCTCCAAATACTCTTAAATAGTAAGATTCACGATTATCGTATTATTGCTATGAGGATATTAGTTTATCGATTTGAACATTTAAATGAAAAAGAAAAAAATTTTCAATTTTATATAAATAATTTGGATAATATTAACAATTGGGATTTGGTTGATTTATCTGCGCCAAATATTGTGGGTAATTATTTAATTGATAAAGATAAATCTATTTTATATAAACTAGCTAAATCAAATAAACTTTGGGATAAAAGGGTTTCAATAATTGCGACTTATGCATTTATTAAAAATAATCAATATGAAGATACTTTAAAAATTTCAGAAATATTATTGAATGACAAACACGACTTAATACATAAGGCTGTAGGTTGGATGTTAAGAGAAATTGGAAAGAGAAATTTAAAAATAGAGGAATCCTTCTTAAAAAAGCATTATAGGCAAATGCCACGAACAATGTTAAGATATGCAATAGAGAAATTCCCCAAAGATAAAAAAGAGTTTTATATGAAAAAATGAAATATGCCATTATTATTTCAGAAAAAGATTCTGCAAGTATGAACATAAAAGAATCATTAGAAGCTTATAATTTTCCGAAAGAGGTCAAAATTTATTTAGTAAAAGAAGAATCAATTTATCAAGAGAATATTGATGAGAAGATAAATGCTGATTATTTCATTTTTGCAACAAGACACCAGTCTGCAGCCGGAAAAAAATCTTTAACCTGTCATATCCCTGGTAATTTTTCAAAATCCGAAGTAGGGGGTAAAGAAAAAGAATTATGCATCGCTCCAGCATCATTGTTAAAAACGATGTTTTTAAATTTGAAAAAAAATGCAAAAGATTTTGAATCCGAGATTACATTAGAAGTTACTCACCATGGGCCATTATTGAGAAAAAAGCCCTGCATGTTCATTGAAATCGGCTCTACAGAGAAAGACTGGTCAGACAAGCGCGCAGGGGGCATAATCGCAAAAACCATATTTGAAACATTATCTAACGATATTAAAGAATATCCTTGTATTATTGGATTTGGCGGCAATCACTATTGCGTCTCATTTAATAAAATCGAATTAGAATCAAATTACGCCTTTTCGCACATTTGTCCTAGTTATATGCTTGATGCCTTAAATGAAGATACTTTCAAACAGATGATTAAACGTTCAAAAGAAAAAGTTATCCTTGCAGTGATAGATTGGAAGGGATGCAATTCTGAGCAGAGGATTAAAGTTCTAGAATTTTTAGAGAAATATAAAATTGAATGGAAAAAATCAAAAGATTTATAAATAAACTACTACGTTCAAGTAGAAAATGAAAATCGGCACAATACTCACAAATACTTTTCCCTATCACCTAATATTCACAAATACTTTTCCCTATCCCCTTAAAGATTCAACTAGGTCAAACAGGTTTCCCAAAGAACCTCTTGATATCGTTAAAGATGCTTTAATCTATGATGATTCTATTGATATTCTTTTAGCTCCAGAATGGTTCCTTAATGCATCAGGTAGGGCATTTTCAAAATCAGAATTTGAAGATTTAGAATTTAGAATCACTGATTTAAGTTCAATTTACCCTGATAAATTATTAATTCCTGGAAGTGTTGTATGGCATCAAAATAATTATTTATTTAATACTGCCTTTATTTCATCTTTTGGAAAGACTCAGAAATATTTTAAAAAAACCTCCGGTGGAGATTCTATCTGGAGAAATAGTTCAGAGATAAAATTTTTCCCGCATTATAATCAGGGCAAATTTGCTTGGAAAAATTATAATGTTGGGCTTGAAATTTGTGCAGACCATAAAATTAAAACGCTCAAAGAAGATTTAAATTTTGCATTTGATCTTCAAATTGTAATATCTTGTTCTATGAGTTTACGGGATTATGCAATTACCGTTGTAGACAAAGGTTTAGTTATGATTTGTGATGGATATTTGAATTATTCTGGCGTATTCCAGATTGAACATTGCAAAGACTTTTCATGGAATCTTAATCCAAATTTCAACTGGTTAGCTGCAGAATCTTCTGAAACAGTATTAAATAATAATGTTCGTTATGTTATCTATGAAGTAGAAACCCTTATAAAATAATTTATCTTTTCTTAACTGATGGATTTCGAAAAAAGAATTTCAGACATAGCTCATTCTTTGATTCAATCTAATAATTTAAAAGATCATGGCTGGGAGCACACTTTAACCGTTGTTGAATATTCTAAATTAATTATTAATAATATGGAGTTTAAATTAACTTCAGAGATTCTTGTTGCCGCCTATTTTCATGATGTTGGCCGTACTAAAGACGGGTTTGATAAGTATCATGCCTTAAGGAGTGTATATCTCATTCAAGCTTTTGTTGCTCCTCATTTCCCAAAATTAGATTTAGATTCAATAGTTTTTGCAGTAAAACATCATTCAGATATGAAAGCCCCCAATGAAAATTTTCCCGTTATCCAGAATTATGATATTGATCCATTTTTAATTAACATTGAAGTTGCTATGTGCCTCTGGGATGCTGATAGATTAGACCTTTTAAGAGTTCCAAAATTCAAAAGAATTGATTTAAATTATCTTAATACAGAATTTGCTAAAAAATTTGCTAATTCAGAAAAACATCTTTCCAAGTATGCCGATTTCTAAAATAGAGCCAATGAGAAGAAAGCATGCCCATTCATTGTTTTGAAATGCACAGTAATCATTTAAAAGTCCTTCGCCAAATCTCGTTCTTTTTGGGTTATTACGCTTTAAATGGGCAAATTAAGGCAAATCAAAAGAATTAAATAGAGATAATGATTAATCTTTAATAGGTTTAAGCTATCAATTTCGATAGTTAGAACAAATGGAGGAAACTAAAATGGCAAATAAATGGTTAGATCACGTTATGGAAGTCAAAAAGAAACATCCGGAAAAGAAGTTTTCCGAGATACTTGTAATGGCAAAAGCTACATACAAGAAATAAATATTTATCTTTAATATATTTTTGAATTGAATTTGGATAGCTAAATTGCTTAATAAAAGAGGCTAATATGGATTTAATACAACAATTAAAACAGGAGCATATAGAGATTCTTCGGCTTTTTGAAGGGATGGATTTGAGATTATTGAAAGAGACGATAATAACGCATTTAGAGCTGGAAAATAATCTGCTTTATCCTGCTTTAGCTAAGTGCAAGGAAAAAGAGCCGAAAGAATTAAGCTTGAAGTTTTCTAAAGAAATGATAGGTATTTCAAAAAAGACTTTAGTTTTTTTTGGTAAATATGAAAAGATAAATGTTTTAAAATTAAGAAAGGATGTTGAATTCAACAAGGGGCTTGCTGAGAGGATTATGGAAATTAAAAAAAGATTTGCTATTGAAGAAAGCATTCTTTTTCCGGCGTATGAGAAATATGTTAGGGGATGATAGTAACGCCGAGGAGGGGATTCGAACCCCCGTGTCCCGAAAGACAGTG
>JAGVXY010000006.1 GCA_018303545.1 Candidatus Woesearchaeota archaeon
AACCTTTCGCTTTTTTAGTAACTTATCAGTAGTAATATTTATTTAAACCAAATTAAACGCAATAAATAATCTCTAATGCTAGTTAATTGCATCCCTGCTTGCAATAGAAACCTTTTTATACCAATTGTTATATTTAGAACCATATGGACAATAAAATATCTATGTGGTTCGTTTTAGAACCATTGTTATATTCACAGGAATTCACACATTTAGCGGATTTATCAAGAAAATTAAATATACCTCATGCCACACTAAGAAAATACCTCAATAATTTTGAGAAATTGGGAGTTCTTGCAAAACAAATAAAGGGCAGACTTACAATGTACAGATTAAATTATGCAAACCCATTAATCATTGATTTTATACAGATTACAGAAAAAGAAAAAATATTAAATAAATGCCAAAAAGAACTGCTGATTAGAGAAGTTGTTTCGTTTATTCATGAAGATTCGGAACGAAACAAAGTATTAATCTTTGGCTCTGCAGCAGAAGATATGAAAAAGGCTAATGATATTGATTTGCTGATTATTGGCAAATCAAAAATAAAAGACAAGCTAAAACTATTGAAAAACAATTTAAATCTTGAATTTCACATAATAAATGCAGAAAAATTTGAAGACATTAATAAATCACTGAAAAATGAAATAATTAACAAGCATATTATAATTGAAGGATTGGAGGAATTTACAAGATGGATGATAAAAAATTAGAATGGTGTTGCAGCCAGAAAAAAGGCATAAAAATCATTCCGCCCAACAATAACCTTGCCAAGGAATATATGCAAAGCGCTGAAGAAACGCTCAGCATCCTCCAAATGATCAAAGGTCATTCGAATATGTGGCTTGCAACGACGAAATATTACTGTGAGTATTTTGCAATTTACGCGCTTTTAATGAAGATTGGCATAAAATGTGAAATTCATGACTGCACTATTGAACTTTGCAAGCTTCTTGAAAAGGAAGATATTATCCCGAATGGATTCATAACGATTCTTGAAAAAGACAAAGAATTAAGAATAGACAACCAATATTATCTCAAAAATAAAAAAGTCGAGTTTAATTTTAATGAGTTAAGAGATTTTGTTTTAAAAATGAAGGACAGAATTAATTCATTGACTTTAGATGATATCACAAGAATAAGGAAAAAAATGAAAAAACGGTTTTCTTAAATTTGCCTTTCTAAATAACTACTCACAGAAACTAGCGCAGTTGCATCCGGACTAAATCACGGTACTTGATCAAAACATGCAGAGGAATTTTAATAGAATCTGAATGCACACGAACAAAGGGTTCTATCGAAGAAATAACCACTGTATCAACTTCATTATTTGCTGTCTCATTGTATAATAATTTAACAAATTTTGGACGTTTATCAAAACCGACAATAAGAAAATCATTTTTGTGATTAGCGATGTCCTTTATATATTTTTCAAAGGATTTTTCTATTTTTTTTGATTTTATTAAATCTTCAACAACTTTTTCATATTCTGGTTTAAAAATCTGGTAACCGGATTCTCGCAACATGGACTCAGCCACAGAAAGAGCTATGCGTGATTTAACTGAAATTTCACTCATGACTACCATATATAAGAGGCAGAAATATTTAAACTTTTTTAGATTTTACCTTAAATTGGCCTGATTTCGGCTCAATTCTCTGCAATTCAAGAATATCATTGTTTGAATCAAAACATAAGATATATCTCTCTTTTTTCCCCGTTGAGCTGCTCTTGAATAATTCTATAGCATATCCCTGCCCAGATCTTTTTAATTTAATATCTAATGTCAGAAGTTTGTCCGAAAAATAAACCTGCTCTGTGGATTCATTCTTGAAATTATCCAAGTCATTAAGCCGGAAATTGTAAATGATTGTAAGGAGATCTTTTGGCGTTGAATTAAATTTATTAAAAAACTTATAACCTGAATCCAATTTTTTTTCCACAATGACTTGATTATCTTTATATGTACTGCGATATTCTTCATCATCTGTATCTTTGATTAGCGTTTCTAATGGAACTAATTTATTGTTTTCTATTATTCCTTTGGAAACCACGGTATAACCTAAATCTAGAAAGGGGATATTATCTGAAGCAGAAAAAGTTGCAATGTAATTCTCACCAATAATGGAAAGATCCATGGAAAGGCATATCGGAAGATTAAGCTCCTGTTTTATGAAATTTTTGTATACATTAAATGAAGATTTTTCATTCTGCAAACCAACTTTACTATTTATTTCCGAGTAAGATGGACTTAAAAAAGTAAGCAATGTTAAGCAGGATATTAGTGAAGCCTTAAATATATTTTTTGCCATTACCCAGCTGGAATGCATAGAAGCTTAATAAAATTATCGAAACGATTATTAAATTAAATCCTGTAAAGAATGGAAATGCCTGCTCTATGCATGGTTTTTCTTTGGCTGGAAGAGGGCACCCTGCTTCTGCAAGCGAAGTTTCATCGGTACATGATGCATCTCGATTAGAGACTCCATTCTTACAGGAACCCCATTCATCGATTGTGCAAAGTTCAGCGTAAAGTTCAATGCAAATCTCTGGTACGCAAAATGTTTCGCAGCACCGGTCTGTGCTTGAAATCCAATTGCTACTGCATGCATCATCAGCATTGCATACGTTCTCACATGGGCAATCATTATCATTCAATATATTACATGCAGGACAGCAGAGTCCATCGTCGTTCTGACATCCGGCATCATCGCAGGGATTTGGAACAGCAGGATGCACAATTAAATCATCTGTGTAGTCCGGACTTGAAATGTTTTCATCAGGGGCTATTCCCAAAGAAGCTATGAAATAATATTCTGAATCCCCTGATTCTAATGGGTCCACGATTGCATTCCATTCCAGTCTTGCCTGAACAGCTGGACCATACTGATCAAAAATTGCTAAACCTTCATACATAATATCATCATTGCCTGCGCCAAAATCATGGAATGGAAAATCATATTCATAAAGTTGGTATAATATTTTCTGGCCCATGCAATTAAATGTACCATTAACAATAAATTCAACTGAAGAGTTTTCCGAAACTTCTGTATAACTGAAATGGGCGGTATTTAATGGACAATCAACAATACATTTACTTTCAACAACAACTTTTGTAGCAGAGTCACAACAGGCAGATGTGCCATCTTTGCCCTTTATAAAATATTCATTTGCATCATCGCCACAACATTGATTTGTAGTTTGGTCAGGGTATTCTCCAACATTTAATTCACCTGAATTTATCCAGCATTCTAAACCAATGCAATTTGGAAAATTATCATTTGTATTAGTGCTTGAAAAGCATTCATTGCCTTGACCAGAATAAGAACAGTCATCACAATTCTGACAGACTAAATTTGATGAATCACAGTCATACCACTTTCCGCTCTCTTCTGCAGGCAAAGCATGGACAGATAATACCAATTTATCATTGGCTGCTGATGAGAATACATCTTTCCAGATTATACGATTGTATTTCTGAGCCGCATTGCCATAGCAATTTCCATTATGGACTGCAAACTGATGATTATTTATTGAAGCGCATTGAGAAATATCTCCAGCATCACAACTTAGAAAGTCATCTGATTCTTCTGCAATCTGGCATTGCTCCTGGCTTAGACCTAAAGTGCATACCCCATTGCTGTAAGAACCCCCGAAACATTCACAAGCATCCTGATTTGAATTGATATATTGATAGTTATAAAATACTCCGCTGTTGCAGCAAAATTTATTATTATCTTTTCCAATAACCTGCATGTTATTTGTAAGATGAATACCCCCAAGATTAAACTGCTGATCAAAGCAAAAATCAGAACCGCAGCATTCTGCGATTCCCTCATAATCATTCTGTTTAATATAACAAAGGTAATCATGAGACTTTTCGAACTTAGTAATTGTCAGAAGTTCCCAATTGCCTAATATTAGACCACCTGGGCCCTTGCGATCTCCATTTATTTGGCCAATATCTCCGTCGGCATCGCATGCGTACCACCTATTATTATATGCAACATTATCAAATGAGCCATCTTCTGTTGAAAGAATTGTGCCCTGAAATATATCTGCATGAAACCATTTTGGGTTATTGCTTAATTCAGAGGTTTTATCATTGCAATAAGTGTCCGGAGTTAATCCTACTTTAGAAGAAAGAATATTGCCATAATCTGTGAGACCATCATCGCCACAGCATTGATAACCTATTGTGTATCCATCAATCCATGAATTAGGAGAGACACAGCATTCACTTGATGAATCTCCGTTAGAACAACCCCCCTCACTTGGGCAGGAATTTGGATTTCCTGATGGAAAGCAACCAGAGGAGATACCTGTGCCTTGACAGGACTGACCTTTAGGACAGATATCATAACCGAAGGTACCGCCGTCATTGCAATAAACATGCCCACATATATATCCTGATGAATCATAATTATTTGGATCACAATAATTATCAGATTGGCTGCATGTTTCAGAACCACCAATGTCACCGCAATTGAAACCAACTGCTTCACAAATGAATCCTTGGCCTAGGATATAGCAGTAATGTTCGCTGCAGCAGCTTTCGCCATACCCTTCACTCACCTGGCCGTTTGCAGTGCAAGGATAATGACAACAATCTGGGACGATGTCCCACCCGCTTTGGCAATACCCTGCACCATTTGAAACACAATCGGCATTACTCTCACAAGTCTCAACACAACCGGATGGGTTGTAACACTCACCATAAGAATAATATGATGTAAATATGCTCCCACATGAAGCACTTTCGCAACATATTTCATCAAATGGGCATGCACCTTCGGCGGAATTTCCATTGCAATTATTATCTACACCAATATTGGTGCAAAGTTCTGGTGCACCCGGATAAACTGTGTTATCATTGTCATTGCAGTCGAAATATGGGTAACCACACCAGTCATTTATCTCAGATGTGTCGTCCAAATAACCGTCACCATCATTATCCCCTTCACAACAAGGTTGGTCCGGGCTAAATAAATCGCAAGGAGAAAATGCATTTACCGAAAATGAAAAGAAAAATAATGTTAAGATTATTATAAATACCCTTTTTTTTATACAGACAACCATAATAAAAATAAATCTGGCTCCAGATTTATATATTTTATCATTTTATGGTGTATCTAGAATAGTTAGGATTATTAGCACTAGATATGAATAGGGGGATATATCTATTAAATTCAACAAGACAAAAGGTCATTCTGGACAGTCCATCTTATTGAATCCTGAAAAAATTATGTGGGGCTAGAGATTATGTTAGGCATGTTAATATTTCAAAACGCGCTGATTATTCCATCTATATTTGCCATTATAACCTGCCTTCTTGATAGCATCATTTTTTTTCATAAAAAATGACCCATTCATAATGTTCATATTTGTAGGATCAAAATAATATGTAATCCCTTCTGCAGAAATAACTTCCGTCCACATATGACCGAAATCATTAAGTTGGCCATAAACGACATATGCCTCAGCAATATTTTTATTACTCTTAGCTAATTCAATCAAGGTAGAAGTTAAAAGGATTGCCTGGTCATTGCATTCAATCATTCTTTTCATTAATGTCTCTTCGGGAAATGACCAATAATCTCCCTCTTCTGCAATAAGTGGTTTTTTGAAATGATTTTTCATATAGTTCCCCAATTGTCTAAAAATCATCTTGATATCCGTGCTAGAATCGAAATTAAAATTATTATTAATAAATTCAGTGGTTTGCTCAGGTTTAATAAATTCTGGAAGATAAATATAGTCTGGCTCTTTACGCTTATGGGATATGAGTCCTCGCATCATTTCGTTATAGGTTAGTTTTTCACAATATGCCTTAAGACTTTTTAAACTCCTGATGTCTGAAGAAGCATGTGGTGAAAATTCTAAGTAAAAAATAATCTTAGCAATATTTTCGTTGTCCGTAACAGAATTTAATGCTTCACTCGCGTAACTTTCTCCAAAGTCTTTTATAAAAATAGATCTCAATGTATTTATAGTTGTATCTATGCTTAGTTCTTTGCCTTCATAAAGGTCCATAAGTTGCTTGATTATGGAAGAATTAATTTGAGCGAAGCCACCATCTACCTTTTCTGCAATTTTGCCATCTACCACTTTACTCCCTTCATTAATCATAATATCAGCGTACCTTAAACTAAGCAATTGTTGGTCAAGGGTTTTTGCCATTGCTGTATAAGGGGCAGTAAAATCAACTCCTTCAATTTGATTCTTCTTAACATATATATTCAACAAACCTGCTTGTATCTCTTCATTTGTAAAAGCTAAAGAGGATACGGCCATACCCAATGAAAATGCAGTTGTTAAGATGAGCGTTGTTAGTTTTTTCATTTTTTTACTCTCAATATGGGGATAGGATAAAGATAATACATCCCCCTTAATAAACCTTTCGTTATTTTGTCACTTATAGATGACAAATCATATTTGGGGGATCTTTTTATATCCTTGCGAGAGATTGTAATTTTTGGGTTAAAACTAAGTGGAAATTATCTGGTTCAATCCCTTAAAAAGTTCCTGTGTTAACACATTTCTACGGACATGAGTGGATTAATTGATAAAAATAAAGTATGTTGGTAATTAGGCCCATTACATTTTCGACCCATCATAATATTATTTGTATCTGTATTATAACTTAATTTGATTATCAACTGGATGCACTGATGATGAATATATCAAGTAGAATACCCTTTAAATAAATTGAATGGATGTTAATTTATGTTTACAGAACAGCAAAGATTATAAATAGCAGTTATTCTTTTGGAATTCAAAATGAAAAAGAGCGCATTAATCTTAATCTTACTATTATTAATTATTAGTCGTAATACCCTCAGTTTTTGCAGTGAACGGGCATATATATGCCTTGAGTGTCTATGAATCCGGAACAGAACAAAAGGGAGCAATAGCAGATATTTTCTTAGATATAGTTCCTGGAAACGGAAGAGTGTTTATGGATACATATCCTTTAAATGAATTAGATTTACAAATATCTACTCAAAAAGCAAAGAATATCGCTTGCAAATACGTAAACAAAGATTGCTCAAAGTACGATTTTGTTTATACCTTAAGATCTAATAGCGGAATAATCGGCGGACCAAGTGCGGGAGCCGCAATTGCTGTTCTGACAAGCGCGATGCTCCTGAATGAACAACTAAATGATTCTGTCGCAATAACTGGAGTAATAAGCTCCGGAGGATTAATACAAAATGTAGGCGGTCTGAAGGCTAAAATAGAAGCGGCTGCTGAACATAATATCACGACCGTACTTGTGCCCCAGCTGCAGATTACGGAAGAGAATGATGAAACCACAAATTTAGTGGAATATGGAAAAGAAAGGAACGTGGAAGTTATTAAAGCTCAGATATTAGGAGAGGCATTATATTATTTCATCAACTTAGAACATCATAAAATTGCTGAAGAAATAAAACCTTCTGAAGGATATACCAAATTAATGAAAGATGTCGCTGAACTTATATGCAACAGAACTGAGGAATTGGGGAGAGAAGTTGAACTTGATGAAGGCAATTTTACTGAAAGAGTAGAAAAAGCATTTGCCGAGAATAAATGGTATACCGGTGCAAGCTACTGTTTTTCAAGAAACATACAACTGCAGGAAAAAAAGCTTGAACAGGATGGTATGGATGATGCAGAGGCAGATGATTTGGTTATTGAGTATATGGAAAAATCAAAAGAAAAAAGGAAATCATTGGATGCACTGACCGCCAAAAATGTAGAAGTGATTATGATAATAAATGAAAGATTGGATATGGTGGATTATTTTCTGAAGGAATTTTTGAATGATAAGAAAAATTTAAATTTATTAGCTGTTGCAATAGAAAGATATCATAATGCAGAGATATGGCATCCATTTTTGCAGATTGAAAGCGAGAGTTTGGCTGACAAAGAGAGTATAAAAAATGTATGTCTAAGCAAAATAAAAGAAGCAAATGTAGTCTATAGTTATTTGACGAAATTTGCCGATGCAAGGCAATTTGACAGCGTAAAGGAAAGCATCGTGAAAGCTGAAAGTCAAGTAGAAGAAAACAATTATGAAATGTGCACATTCTTGGCAAGCAATGCAAATGCAAACATGAATATCATCATGACCGTGTTATACTCTGATGATAACATTGATGAGATAATAGCCCTAAAGTTAGAATCTGCAAAAGAATCCATATTCAGATTACAAAATAAAGGAGTATTCCCAATTCTAGGCTATAATTACTATGAATATGCAAACTCATTAAGAGAAGAAGACAAGCAAAGTGCATTGATGTACGCAGAGTATGCTATTGAAATGAGCAACTTAGATATTTATTTTGAAAAAGACATGGCCCACTTTGATTTTGAGATGCGCAAGATAAACTGGACTTATAATACCACTACAATGTTTGCTTCTGGAATAATATTAGGGCTTCTTGTAGGGATTTTTTTTGGCTATTACAGAAAGAAAAAAAGAATAAAGCAGTTCAGAGAAAAGCACAACCTAAATTAAGGATGAATTCTTTTTGTTAATTTTGATATTAAAATATAACCTATGGGTACAATAAGTCTTAAACAAATACGATGTAATATCCCAGAGTGTAAGAATTAATGTTTTAAGAGCTTTTTAATGAATTTTTCGTTTTTTAGAAGCTTACCCTCATAGCCATGTTTTTTAAATCTTTTTATTGCATCACAATACGGAAGAAACCTTATTTTTCCATTTTGATATTGTGTCCTGGCATCGCAGTAAGCTAAGATTCGTTCTTCGATTGAATTTGCGAAAATATCTTTACTTAATCCAGATTCTTTTTTAGAAAGACCTATACCTCCTAGATGCGCAACACAGGAACGAGCTAATTTAGGATCATATTTAGAAAGGAATTTGTATCCTAATGGGCCATGCTCAATTGAAGGCATTAATTCCTTAGAAGCTTTTGAGCCAGTAAACATCCTACCGATATCATGCACAAAACAGGCCTGCTTAAGCAAATATAAATCCAATTTAAAACCATTAATTATTGCTTTGTCAGCAATGGATTTTGCATGACGCCAAACAAACGAAGAATGATTCCAAGTGTCTTTGAACTGACTAGGAATTTTATTCTCTTCAGCTAATTTTTTCATATGAAATTTGATTTCATCAATATCCATATAAAAAGCAACGTTAAAAGAATATATTAAATTTTTGGATTCAAATACTCTCTAATAAAGAGACTACACTTAATATCTGCGACCTAATAAATGAATCTAAGTTTGGATCTTCACAAACACTATCTAAGTTCTGAACTGTGCGACTAATCTTCATAGATATTTCACCTTCGGAATTCAATGAAACCAAAGCAGAGTCTATCTGGCATTTTATATTCTTGGGTATAGTAGCATCTGTCTTGAGCTCATTTAGAAACTCTACAACTTCAATTAATTCTGCTTCAGTCATTTTTTTTCTTGAGCGTACCCATGACCTCATTCTGCAATTCTTTTGCATGAGACTGCATGCGCTCTTCCTGCTTCTCAATATTTTTTATCCTCAGATTCAATTTTTCTTGCTTATCTTCAAGGTCTTTCTTCAAAGAATCCTTATCGGATGCAATCATGACGTTGCCAATAATCTTGTATGCCGTACCTTTAGAATTTGATAATTCGACCAAAGCATTTTCTGTTTCCATCAATTGGCCCTGAAACTGCTGCTTCTGGCTCATGAAATTGCTGAGATTCTGCTCTATAAGCTGGAGCTCATTCACTTTATCTTTTATCTGCTCGTCTTTCATTTTTTACCTGCCTAGAGGGCCTTAAGTTTTGTAGAAACTGTCTTTACCTTGTAAAATATTTTGCTACCACAAAATGGGCATCTAATTCTTTTACCCAACAGGTCTTTTGTTATTTCCTTGCTACATCTGAAGCACTTGTATGCCACCATTTATTGAACTCCATATGCCTTATTGGCAAATTTAGCATTACATTTTTTGCATTCATAAATGCCAGTGGAGACCCTTTTAGCTTTCAGGCTTTCACAGAAAGGACATTTCTGCAATTTACGCTGATCAGCTTCAACAATATTAACTTTTGCACGGACTCTTGAACCATATCTACAACCAAAGCGTCCTGCATAATTTACTTTTTTTCGCGCCATTTTTATTTCTTCTCCACTTTCTTTTTATCTGCACTTTCCGGTGCTGCTTTCTTATCTGCGCCAGGAGCAGCTTTTGCACCAGGAGCAGCAACTTTTTTATCTGCGCCAGCAACAGGGGCGCCTTCAGCAGGAGCGCCTTCCTTCTTGGCTTCTTCTGCTTTCGCAGCAGGAGAAGGACCTTCGGCGGCAGCCGCGGCTTCTTTATCTTTCAATGCCTTTGCAGCAGCAGCTGCAAGCTTAGTATTAATTTCTGCTAATTGTGATTTGAGATAATTTTTCTTATCTTCAGAAGGCTCTGTTTTTTCAGCCTTAATTTCATTATCATAATCTCCTTTTTCGATTTTTGCATTCATATCTGAGCCCATTAAACCTTCGACTAAAACGCCACAACTGTTGCAAGAACCTACAACACATTTTACAGCTGATTTTAATGAATTAACAAACATAGAATCTTTTTTCATCTTTGCGATTTTGATTGCCTGCTCAATACCAATGTTACCGACTTTGTTTAAATTTGGAGTTCCTGAACCTGATTCAACACCAAGCTCTTTCATGATTAACTGTGAAACAGGGGGGGTACCAACTTCAATATCAAAAGCCTTAGTTTCTGTGTCGATTAAAACTTTGACTGGAACCTTCATTCCCTTAAATGCAGAAGTTTTTTCGTTTATCTTAGAAATAACTTGCCCAATGTTCACACCCATCGGACCCAATGCAGGGCCTAAAGGCGGTGCTGCAGTGGCCTTGCCACCTTCCACTAACGCGTCTACTGTTTCTTTTTTTCCCATTTTTCAAACCAGCGAAAATGTTAAGATCAATCAATACCTACAAGAAACAATCGTCCCTTTTTAAATGTTATGGTTTTTTTCAATGAATGCTAATTATTACTTCTTTGACGAATATATTGATTATTCGGCTTTAATTATTTTACTGAATAAACAAAAGTTTTAAATATCGTCATTTTATTCTAAAATAACATATGGGCCCGTAGCTCAGCCTGGTTAGAGCGCTGGTCTTATATGACGCCGTTGGGTTTCTAGGAAAGCCAGCGGTCTGGGGTTCAAATCCCCGCGGGCCCATTATATTTACAAAAGGTTTATAAATAAATTATAAGTTCTTTGCATTAAATGGCATTAGACGAGGAGGTATTATCCAAGAGAATAGGGTTGGATGAATACCATCATATTGTTGAAAGAGCACTTATTATCTCCTGTGCAGAAAAAGCAGTTGCAAAAATAGAATCTGCCCCTAGGGATTATGAAATTGAGAAAGGCAGCACTGTTAAGGAACTTAAAGATAATCTGCTTGAAGATACATCTCTTGTGGAATTCTATGGGCTTACTGAAGAGGCGATTGATAAGGCAATATCAGAACAGTTCAGCAAAGAAAGTGATGAGATTGCATTGGCAAAGAATTATATTGAACTTAATAAGCATAATTGGCATTTAGTTTCAGACTATACTCGGACCAGAAAAGAAAAGGCTAAAGAGATTGTGCAACAATGTATAATTGGGCCAATTGAAGCAATAAAAGCCACAGGAAAATACCGTGAATTTTCAGAATATATGGAGGTTAGTGACAGGTCTGCCCATTATTCATTAAAAAATGAATTTGTAGCATATTCAATAATGGATAGAATAAGTTCTTTACACAACAGATTAATGAGAGTTCCTGAAACTTCAATTGTAAATAACACTTATCTAATGTCTATCTTTCTCCCATCCAGATTATTTCCAGGATTACATTCTGTGAAAATGCAAATTAAGCTGTTTATCCCTTACAACCGACCAGATATAATTATTTATTCATCCGGTTTCAACTCGTTCAACTCGCTCAACTCGCAGTTGGCTCATAAGGTATATTATAATTATAAAAACGAAAGAATACTTGGTTCTAAAGATTTGGTAAGAAAAATCGAAAATATGATTATTTCCATAAATCCACGCTCTGAGAAGGCAACGGACCCTTTAAATATGATTTTTGCTATACCTAAATTTGTGAATCATCTGCTTCAAGAGATTATATTAGATGAAGAAATTCGAAAAGAGGAGCTAATGGAAAAAATAACCAAAACAAACGGGTTATTCTAAGTCAATAGAAAGCTTTTTAAAAGAAATTAGGTTTAAAGTCTATAATGCTCCTGTGGTGTAGTCCGGCCAATCATTCAGCCCTTTCAAGGCTGAGACCCGGGTTCGAATCCCGGCGGGAGCGTAATATTTATAAATAAACAACAAGAAATAACAATAAAAGATGAAAAGAAGCTCAAGACGTTGGAAAAAGAAAGGACAAATGCGCTGGAAGTGGCAGCGAAAGAAACACAAGAAAGAAAAACGCAGAAGAAGAATGAAGTGAAATTCTTAGTTAATTTTATATATTCGAAAATCTAAGTTTTCTTTAGGAGTAAAAAAATTAAAATGATAGAGATATGTACTGTTGGCGGTTATGATGAAGTCGGTAAAAATATGACTGCTGTCAGAGTAGGAAATGAAGTCGTTATTCTCGATATGGGCTTTCAACTTGAAAATTTGATAAGCTATGAAGATGAGCAGCCGCAGAAATTTCCTGCAAAGAAATTAATCAATATAGATGCAATACCAAATGATGAATTGATAAAAGACTGGAGATCTTTTGTTGTGGCAATAATACCTTCGCATGGTCATTTAGATCATATAGGTGCGATTCCTTATTTATGTGAGAAATACGGGTGCCCGATAATCGCAACACCTTATACAATAGAATTAATGAAGAGTATAATGTTCGATAATCAGATGAAAGTGTCTAATCAGATAAGGCCTTTGTTGCCAAATTCAAGAATGAAGATATCTGAAAATTTTGAAATTGAGTTCATAAGCATAACCCATTCAACCCTGCAAGCAGTTATGATTGCTTTGCATACCCCACATGGAATTATTCTTTATGCCAATGATTTTAAGTTTGACAGCAATCCCATAATAGGAAAGAAGCCGGATTTTGCAAGATTAAAAAGATTATCAAAAGAAGATGTTAGAGTTTTAATTGTAGATTCGATTTATGCTTACAATGATAATAAAACCCCTTCTGAAAAAGTCGCTAGGGAAATGTTAAAAGATGTAATGCTCGGCACGGATAATGTAGATAGCTTAATAATTGCAACTACATTTGCTTCACATATCGCAAGAGTAAAAAGCATAGTTGATTTCGGCCAAAGGCTTGGAAGAAAAGTTGTGCTTGTAGGAAGAAGCATGAACCGATATGTTAACGCAGCCAAGAAAGCAAAATTAGTAAATTTTGAAAATGTCAAAATCGTTCCTTATTCATCGAAAGTAAAACAAGAATTAAAGAAGATAAATGATTCGGAAAAAAGAAATGAATATTTGATAATATGCACTGGCAACCAAGGAGAACCAAATTCGATATTGTCCAAGATAGCAAGAAAAGAATTACCGCTTGAATTGAAACCTAACGACCATGTGATATTTTCATGTAAGACGATTCCATCGCCCATTAATCAGGCAAACAGAGAACAGCTAGATAAATTGCTCAAAAACAGCAATGTGAGAATCTTTAAAGATTTACACGTTTCAGGGCATGCATCAAAAGAGGATTTAAGAGATTTAATTTCTATGGTAAAGCCGGAGCACATAATCCCTGCGCATGTTGACAATGCTAAGGCGGCATTTATGGCCGAGCTTGCTTCTGAGATGGGCTTTATTTTAGGCGAGAATGTACACATTATGAAGAATGGATTAAGAATGAGATTTGAGTGATTATGGAAATCAAAAGGATAGTAACTCACACAGACCTTGACGGCGTTGTATCTGCTTTCTTAATTTCATTTATCTTTGATTGCCAGAACTTTTATTATGCTGAGCCATTAGAAATACAGGAGAGATCAGTTAAATGCGTAGGTACAGATGTTGTTGTTGACTTACCTTTGCCGCCTAATTCTGTAGCCTTATGGTTTGATCACCATGATTCCAATAAGACAGATAAAAAATTTAATGGGAAACATGAAAATAAAAAAAGTTGTGCCAGAGTTATCTTTGACTATTACTTAAAAGAACACCCAGAAATTGCAAAATTTAGAGAGCTTATTGATGAAACAGATAAACAAGATTCTGCAGATATAACTCCAGAAGAATACCTGAATCCAGGAGCAGCAGGGATAATATCTATCAGTATAAAATCGAGGAGTATAAGAGAGGATAATGATTTCAGAAATTTCCTTATTAATTCACTTTTCTATATGGATTATAAAAACTTGGCGGCAAATCAGATAGTCCAAAATAGGTATAAAGAAAGGAAGAAAGAAGTTGAAGAATGGTTCAGAATTATCAAAGATAAAATTGAATTACGCAAGAAGTTAATATTCTTAGATACTAGCGAGATTGATGATGCTGGAAGAGGGAACACATGGGTGCTTTATGCAACATATCCAAAACAGCAATTGGTGTTCTGGATTAAAAGCGTGAATGAAGATTATGACAAATTGAGGATTGTTATCGCAGATAATCCTTTCTGTGCTGATAAAGAACATATTCATTTGGGGAACTTGATGAAAGAATATAATGGGGGCGGACATAACGGCATAGGCGTGTGTATGATAGACAGAAAAGATAAAGATAAAATAGTTAAAGAATTGCTGTCAAAAATTCTTTAGATCCATGTTGGCATTTATTTTATGAAGCAGATAATTACATATAATCTTCCATATATTCTAAATAGAATTTAACAAAATTAGCTATATGGTGCCCTCTTAGATTAATTAGGTCATCCATTTTATTGCAGAAATCTATCTAAGCTAATAAATATTTCTTTAATCTTCTCAATACTATTTACCCGTCTAAAGCCTATATTTATCTCTTTATATTCTGCTCTTGGTGTCTGGAAGTTCGGATGATTATTCCTGTATTCTTCAACAGTTTTAATTATTTCTAATGAAGTATATGTTTCACCTACAACTAAATTATAAGCTCGTAAGATAAATGCATCTTCGTTGATTAGTTTCTTGCAGGATTCCCTTTTTTGCGGGCAAATACCCTGACCAAAAACCTCGTCTCCTAAACAGATAGTATCGAGTCCATTAAACACTTCGATGGGCAAATAAGGGTTTATTCTTAATGCAAGAAATATCCTTTCGCAGCGTTCATTAAATTCGCGACTAGATCTATAAAGGCAGGGGAAACAATCTTTTAAGTTTATGAATGCGTCGTTGAAATGGGCAGTGGCAAAATTAGCAATGTGGTGCCCCTAAGTGTAAGTTTAACTGTCATATCAAAAATTCTTTGAAAGTATTTTCTGACGCTCTTCATCAATCTTCTGGAGCTTCTTTAAAAGCTTCTGTTTCTTCTCAAATTCGTTGTATCTGCAATCAGAAATCTGCTCTTGCAAAGTCATACATTTTTCTCTTATCTCCAAATATTCAGAACGCTTCTTCATGATTTTTGGAATGTCTTCTACACGACCTTCTCTTTTTGCGCGAACAAGGTCTAAGCCCCATAAGAGCTTCTCTTCCTCGGAAAAACCTTTCAATTTAGACTCATTATATTCCATATTTGACTCCTAAAATCTCTAAGAACTTAGCTTAGAGGCTTATCCACCTCTTGTTACTACTCTTTAAGTGTAAAGTTATTTATATATGTTTCGGTTTATAATCCCAATTGACTTAGAATTTTCTCTTTATTAAATTCGGTTAAATCCGTATATTTCTGTCCTGTACCTAAGTAAAGGATTGGTTTTCCTGTGACGTAACTTACTGAAATGGCTGCCCCACCTTTATCGTCAACATCTGCTTTAGAAAGAATTATTCCATCAATGGTAATACTCTGATTGAATATCTTCGCCTGCTCGACGCAATCATTGCCTGTTATTGACTCACCTATAAAAATCTTCAAATCAGGATTTGAAATTCTAATAATTTTTTCCATCTCTCTGACTAAATCTTGGTTGCTGTGCATTCTCCCTGCTGTATCTATCAGAACAACATCATTGTTCTTTGCTTTTGCGTGCTTTATCGCATCGAAACAGACTGCTGCGGGATCCGAACCATAATCTTGCTTTATTATCTTTAGATTCAGTTTATTGGCATGTTCCTCTAATTGCTGGATTGCAGCAGCCCTAAATGTATCTGCGGCTGCAAGGACAGGAGAAAAACCTTTTTCTTTCAATAAATAAGCGATTTTCGCTATTGTTGTTGTCTTTCCTGAACCATTAATGCCTACAAAGGCTATTACATAGGGCTTTTCTTTTTTTGATTTTATTGCTTTTATTAAATCAAATGGCTCGATAGTAAATAGTGAATTGATGCTTTTTCTTAATGATTCTAGAATTGTTGGTTCTATATTCTGCTTCTTCATCTGCTTGTCAACTAAATCTTTTTTCAAATCTTCCTTTATCTTTTCTATGACTTCTACAGCGACATTGTTTTCCAACATAGCCAATTCCAATTCCCAGAAAATCTCATCAAAAAGCTTTTCGTTTATTGTCGTCAAAGTTATTTTTCTTGTTATTTTTTCAAAGAAGCCGTAATCTTTCTCTCCTTTTGGCTCTTCATCAGGGGAAATTTTTGAGGGCTCTTCTTTCTTTGTGAATAACTTTTTCAAGAAGCTTTTTTTTTCTTTTGATTCTTCTAAAACTTTTTGCTCCTCTTGAATTTTCTGTTTTTCTTCAACCTTAGGTTTAGAAACTTTTTCTTTTGGAATGCAGACTTTCTTTTTTGACTCTTTTTTTGGCTTTTCAACTTTTGATTCAGCCTTTACTTCTATTTCTTGCTTTGGGGCTTCTTCTTCAACCTTGTGAGTCATGAAACTTATAGCACCCTTCAATTTTTCCTTGAACTTGCCAAACATA
>JAGVXY010000007.1 GCA_018303545.1 Candidatus Woesearchaeota archaeon
GCCTTTACTTCTATTTCTTGCTTTGGGGCTTCTTCTTCAACCTTGTGAGTCATGAAACTTATAGCACCCTTCAATTTTTCCTTGAACTTGCCAAACATAGTAAGAAAACAGCGGGAAAATAATATAAATCTTATGCTTTTTGACTAGAAAAAAATAGACATTTAATGACTAATGTAGCATAAGCTCCTTTAGGAAGCCTGAAAGAAACTACCTCTTTCAATTTACGATGATTCAAATCATCCTTATCTATGCTTATTAACTTGTAGTTCTTAACTTCAAAAAATAATAAACGTGAAGCCCCCTCCGTAGTCAGTTCTGGAATTTGCCTTATAACGAAATCTCTTAGCGTTAAATCCTCTTCTCTCATTATTTCATAGTATATTTTTTCTATTTCTTTATTTTTAAATTCTGTTAAGAAACCCAAGATTGGAACTTCTATATTATCTAGGGCATTTTTATTTACATTCAATTCTCCTAAGGAGTAAGGTATTTTGTAATAATCAAATTTTTCTAGATATTTAGAAACACATAAGTTCCATAAATAAGACTCATACGCGTGCATATACAATCTAAGCATCTTTTTGTCTATTAATCTGATTGCGCCGACGTAATCATTCTTTTTTCTCTTTAGAAATTCGTTAGCTTCCGGATCGTTTATTAATTCTACCGCTTTTTGAAAATCTTTTTTAACTATCGCCTTGCCTATAAGATGAGTCTGCTTATTTACACCAAATCTCTGATCATCAAAATAGTCTGGAAGCAACTTTGGCGTTTCGTAGAGCTCTTCATCCAGGTTTCTTATGGTGATTACAAATTCATTCCCTTCTGAGTCACCAAGATTAATTCTTTCTTTTCCTGTGCCTAAGAATTCTAATTCGATGTCTTTTATTTTTAAATCTTTTATCCGTTCTTTATTTGTCCTGAATATAGAGATTGTCTGCTCTGTGATACCTTCCTTGTCTTTATTACCTGCTATGCCAATGAATTTTGTGTTCATCCTCGCCCTTATAGCAATTTGTTTTATTGCTGCAATAGTTGTCCACTGAGTTTTTTTTAATTTAAAATAAGAATACGAGCCTGGCTCTATCTTTGGCTTTGAGAGCTCTTTTACGATGAAATCTTCCGGAATCTGCTTGATGATGTACATATTTGTGATTTAATCTAGTTTACTTTTAAAGGTTTGCTATAAAAAGGTTTTTATACCATAATGTCTTAGTAAATTTAGATGAAAAATATATTCGTGATAATAGATGGCGCTTCTGACAAGCCTGGATTTGGTTATAAAACGCCTTATCAACGAGCGATTAAAAGAAATTTGGATTATTTTGCATTGAATGGAAAAACAGGAATGCACTATCCCATCGATTCTAAAACGGCTCCAGAGTCAGATGTTGCGATAACTGCTTTGCTGGGCTATGATCCTTACAGATATTTTGTCGGCCGAGGACCCTTGGAGGCTCTTGGTGCAGGAATGAAATTAAAAGGAAAGAACTTTGTGGCTTTCAGGTGCAATTTCGCAACGGTTTCAGATAAATATAAACTTTTTGATAGACGCGCCGGGAGAACATTAACCACAGATGAGGCTAAAGAACTTGCTGATTACTTAAATAAAAAAATTGCCTTGCCCGTTCCATTTAAATTTATCTCGACTACAGAGCATAGGGGGGTTTTAGTTTTATTTGGTAGATTATCTGATAATGTTTCAAATGTTGATCCCGCTTATGAAAGAAAAGGTAAATTCGGCGTTGCAAGATTGTTTGCACAAAAATTGGAATTCTGTAAGGCCTTAGATAAAAGCGCGCTTGCTAAGAAAACGGCAAATATAGTGAATATGTTTGTTCATCAAAGTCATTTACTACTTGATATACATCCAGTAAATGATGTGAGAAGAAAGAGAAAATTAAAAGCTGCAAATATTGTGTTGGTAAGAGACGCAGGGAATAAATTGCCTGAAACCCCTAAAAAGAAAAGGTGGGCTGCGATAACAGGTATGCCTCTTGAGAAAGGAATAAGCTCGGCTGCAGGAATGAAAGTGCTTTCTTTTGAATATCTCTAAGATTTTATTGAAGAAGAATTATAAAAAGTTTGAATCATTCTACATACATATCAAACCAATTGATGTTGCAGGACATGATGGCGATGCTGAAATGAAAACAAGAATGATTGAGATTTTAGATAAGAAGTTTTTTTCTTGGCTTAAGAAATTTAAGAATTTTAAATTAATTGTGACTTCGGACCATTCGACACCTTGCAGATTGAAAATGCATTCTGCTGATCCTGTTCCTTTGCTGATTTATGATTCTTCTGAAAAAATAAAAGGGACAAAGTTTGATGAAGTTTCATGCAGGAAGGGAAGCGTTGGTTTGATTTATGGAAAAGATGTTTTGAAGTTATTTGACTGAGTACTGGGCGAACTTTTCTTCTGCTTTCACAAGCACCTTGTTAGCATTGCCTTTTTCATAGGATTTCACAAGGGCTTTGTTCATTGTGTTTATTGCTGTCTCGATCTTACCGGACCTCTTATACGCTTCGAAACCGGTGGCTGTCAGGAATATCTTGTTACTTTCTGAATCTATCAATCTGAGAATTTCTTCCTTGTTTGGCTTGTAATCAGAAAATGCCCCATTATGCAACTTGTTCATAAAATCAAGATATTTGGCTGCGTCTTGGTCTGTTTTAATAATATCTTTCAACACCTTTCTTGATGAAACTGCTTGGGCGCTTGTTATACCGCCAAAATAAGTTGTTGCGCTTGAAACCATTTTGCCCTCGGATTCATACCTTGTTAAAACTATATACGGCACATCCCCTGGTTTTGCAGTGTAGATATCCCTAATACTAGGGTATTTGTCTAGCTTGCCCATCTCTGGTCTTGGTGGGTGATTGTGTATTGTTCCCATGTAACCTAAAGATTGAGCACGCTCACTAAAATGCCTTGTTATGGCCACACCTTGAGGGGAAGATATTGCGTCAACAGTCTTCATCTTTTTTGTCAACCCTAGAATAAATTCGTTTCTCTCGGATTCGGAAAGAGAATCCTTGGCTAAAATTTTTGCATGAAGCGCGGGATTATCCCCGGTAACGGCCTTAAGTGTGGGTTCATCAAACGCTTTGTAAATATCCATACTCCTGAATTCATTAAAATCCCTATTTCTTACAAAGGAGATAAAACTTTCATAATCATTATCGGTCTTAAAAAATATCATATTATTTGGATCCGGCTCAAGAATATCATGAATAACATAAATGTCTCCGTCCTTGCCTTTGGTCTTCGTCATTTTCACAAACCCGGTTGTCTCTCTCTGAAGAACGTCACCGAAGGCAGCCATCTCGTCCATTTTTTTCTTCACTCCGTTTGTTACCGAAATAATATTTTCTCTGCCTGCGTAATTTATCTTCAAGATTGTGGATTTGCCATCTGCGAATTTGCGAGCGCTGCTGAGCAATGAATCTGAGGCGCTCATCCTAACCGAAGATGAACCTGCCGCTTCAAATTCGTCTGTCAAGGCACTTTTGATCCTGCCTGCGGAGAATATACTCAATGGCGCGTTGGTTGTAAATTCAGTTGTTTCACGCAGAGCATTCCAGAAGGCAGGGCGTGCAACCTGGCTCAACTGAGTTCCAAGGCCGGTGAAAAGTGATTCACTTGCTGTGCCAGGCATAAATCTTGCTGCCCTTGCTGCAGCAAACGGAGTAGCATACATAGCGATCATTTCGGGACTTGAAAGAAAGAATCCAACATTGTCCACCCAATTCGATTCTAAAATGCTTTTATCGACATAACCCTTGCCGGTCTGGAAATTAAATGAACCTGAAGAGGGACTTGAAGAAAGCTTTTTCAGGTCCTCATTTGTTGCCAATGTGAATTTCAAAGATTCATGCATCAATTGACTTAACTTCTTACCATCTTCTGTACTTGAGTCGATGCCATAAATCTGCGCAACCTGTTCTTGATTCAAATTATTTATCTGGTCCCAAGTCAGGCCATTCTTTGTCCTTGCCTGCAGAATAATCCTTGAACCCCAGTCATAAGCGGAACTTGCATCGTAACCTGTTGTAACCTCTTTAGTCCTAAGTACTGACGCCGCTGCGCTAAAAAGATTTATATTTGTACGGTCAGTCCAGCTTAATGAGAATTTTTCCTTAGCTAATTTATCCAATGTGTCCTTGTCATGCTGGACATTCTCCATAACCATACGAATAGCCGCTGAATCGAGACTTATACGGACCTGCTCAGCCATATCAGCTGGAAGTTTTGAAGCAGCATCATACGCCTTGGTTATCTGACCACTGACCAAAAAATTCTGGGCGTGCAGAGCATTCCTCTTGTTTTGATCTGAAATCGCATTGATTGCGCCTTCGGCAAGCACGGACTCACCAGATTTAAGATAAATCGTTGCGCGGCCTATTGTGCGCTGCTCTTCAAGATCAAGGATTATGCTTTCTATTTCTTTAATCTTTTCGGAATCTGTAAGCTTGCTTCTGAGATCAAAAAGTAGATCTGATGCCTCGTCAATATCTTTGTCGTAACGGTCAAGAAGAGCAACAACTTTTCCTGCCTGGACTTTTGCTCTCTGCGTGGAAAGCTCATCTATACGTTCCTTAGTCAATTCACCAGCCTGCCACCTCCGGGTGTTATCAAGATTTGCGAGCTGATTCAAACGATTAGATTCAACAACCGCATTAAATGAAGCCTTGTCATGCAACAATCTTTCTGACATCAGACCGGTGAGAATTTCTGAGTTTGAAGACAAAAGCTCTTCATTTCCCTTAAGTTTTGAGATAAATTTCTTGTAATTGTCAATCGCACTATTGTAATCTCCCTTAATGATGCTATCTTGCGTGTCAAGATACAATAATCTGCCTTCAAGACCCAATGTATCTTCGCCGCGGCGCTTTGCATCTAGAATCTGAGTCTTAATAAAATTTTTTTCAAAGGAAACAAGCTCATCATTATACTGGTTAAGCAAGTCCAGGGTGTCCCTGCTGTATATCGGCCCCTTAACTTGAGGAACGCCATCCTCAAATGTGAAAC
This sequence comes from Candidatus Woesearchaeota archaeon, assembly GCA_018303545.1. Taxonomy (GTDB): domain Archaea; phylum Nanobdellota; class Nanobdellia; order SCGC-AAA011-G17; family JAGVXY01; genus JAGVXY01. The sequence continues at coordinate 5,036 of JAGVXY010000007.1, forward strand.
CTGCAGCTATCAACCGGCCTGTAAGAAGTTCCTTATTCTTGTTTGCGCCTTCAAGCGCCCAGAATGCATTGCCATAATCCAATCTTGACTTAATTGTTGAAAGCTCATCTGAAGAGGTTTCAGAAGAAAGCTTTGCAAAATTCCCTATCAATAAAGCCCCGTTCTTACTAATGCTTGCATAATTGTCACCAAGTTTAATATACATATTTGAGCCAGTCGTGGTCTTTTTAGGATCACCCTGTATATGCAGGCCATCTGCTTCTTTTATGATGGAAAAGTCTGTCGAAGCACCTTTTGAATCAATATCTTTCCTTAGCTTGCAGACCTCTTCACCCACCTTTGCCTTGTCATTAGAAATATCAAATAGATTGTCTTCATCAAGAATCGCTTTTGCTATCGTACCATCTTTACCCTGATAATCGAAAGAATAACCTGCTGCAGATTTTCGCCTTGTGCCAACGCCATTAGCAGACTGCAGATAATTGACATCGGTGCCTGTATCAATATTCTTCATCGTGCCGAAAGAGATTGCCTTGCCCGTCTCTTTTGAAACGTCCCTGCCATCAAAGTAGACCTTTGTATCCTCGCTGTAGACTTCGATTTGCTTATCAAATGTAACGATGCCTTTCTGATTAATGATATAATCTTTTGAAAGCAAGGCCTTGCCATTTATTGAGACGTCCTTGCCGTTGAAAACAGTTGAGAACTGACCGTCAAGCAGAGCGTTATCACCACGAGTGTCAATCTTGCCGCTAATCTTTGTTATTTTCTGAAAGTTTTTTCCATCTAAGCTAATGCCAAAGAGATTTGAACTTGATATAACGTCAACTATACCATTGTCATAAACTACTTTGTCACCTTTGTTAGCGCGAAAATATTTGCCATTGAAATTATAAGCGGTATTGTTGGCAGGAACATTGAGAGAGGCTTTCTTGATTATGCCGTCTTTGCCCAATGAGAAGGTACTTTTGGCATCAACATCATATCCTGTATCCTTAACCTTTGCCAATCCTTGCTTGTTAATAGTGATTATGAAATCATCGGAATTCTCAAATTTCTGAATTCTTGTACCTTCCGGAAACAAGAATGCCTTTGATCCTTCTTTTTCGCCAAACAAAGCTGAAAGCCGATATTCTGTTTCTTTTGTGGTAATAATATCCAAAGACTTTAAATTTCCATTGCTGTCAAGATCTGCAAGTTTTATCTGCGTTTCCGCTTGTACACTAACAACTAATAAAAAGAATACAAGGGCCAAAAATATCTTTTTATTCAACATTTTGCTGTGATCCGCCAGAACTGGCCAAAACTTTAGACTGCTGAAGCATCTGATAAACTTGGTAAGCCTTGCCAAATCCAGCATTTTGTTCCTGGGCCTGAGACATAAATGTCTGCATTATGGCACCAGAAGGATTACTGAACCAGTTGGTTGCCTGGTTATAATAATCCAAAACTTTTGCTGCATCGGGATTCTGCTTCTGCAATTCTGAATTAGCTAAACCAAGGACTGCCCCTTGAGGATTCTGGATATTTTGCACTATACCTAACGCTTGAGCTGCTTGGGGATTTTCTGTGGTTACTGCACTCATAACATATTCTTTACCGACCTGTGTCGCAGCTGCCCCTACGCCTTGCTGTTTTGCAGTTATTACGTAACCAATAATATTATTAAAATTCAGATTGTTCTTAAATTCAGTAGGCTCTGCAGCAAGAACGGGGGATACAATTAATAAAAAGATAATTAATACGATAAATATTTCTTTCATATTCTCACCCCAAATTCAAACATATATTCATTATTCTCATTAAACTCGACGTTCTCATCAATGATCATAAAAACAGAATCAATCCCATCATTTGCCAAGACAACTAAGTAATCATAGCTGCCTAAAGCAGTATAATCAACTAATCCTTCGTTATCGATTAAACCAGTAGTAATCTCATCCGCGATAGAAAGAATTTTCTCTAAATTAAGATTCTGCTTAAATTCAAAGGTTTTTGAAATCTCTTCACTTGAATCTAAATAAGCAGAAGTAACAGAATATGAAGAACTCAAAGAAACCGTTTTCGAAATTGAAACATCTGATGAACTTTTAAAATTATTAAATCTAAACTTAGGAAATGATGAGAGATCATTCAAACATAGCGCAATGTTATCATCAATGTAATCTGCAATCTGCTGCTCAACAACAGAACTTGAAGGAATATATTTGCGCGTCTGGATTAAATAAAAAGGGATTGATTCCTTATATAAATTCTGTGGCAATTTATATGATTCCTTATATAAATTCTGTGGCAATTTATAGTAACCGCCTCTTAAACCTACTGAATTCAAAGCGTTAATGAAAGTCTGCTCGTAGCAACTTCCAACATAAGTGTTTATTTCCATAACTTCAATCTGGGAAACTACTGCCCCAGAAGTCTCAGCCTGCACAAATCGTCGAACAGATTCCTGGGTAAAATATAGTGCTGTGGCTATCAACAATACAATAACTAAACCCAGAATTATATAAATAGTCACCTGGCCTCTTTTCATAGCTTTAAATAAAAATATGCGAAAATATAAATGTTTCTGTGCAGGCTGTGCAGAAATGCTCTTTCTTTGCAAAAGATCTGCCTTAATCATTTGTTTCAATGATTTTTGGGGCGTCAGCCAATGCCCGGGCTATCAAGCATTGCTCAATAGCCCTGTTCAGTATGTTTCTTGCGCCGTTTAAATCTGCATTGTAATGCAAACCGCAACAATCGCAGGAAAATGACGATTGATTATCCCTCGTTCCCAAAGACCCACATTTATGACACATCTTGCTTGTGTATTTCTCGTTTATCTTAAAAACCTGCAAGCCGTTCTGCTCAGCCTTGTAGGAGATCATATTAGTTAATCTGAAAAAAGGTACTGCACTTAGTAACCTTCTTAAAACCCGACCTTTAGCTAAATTCCTTATTCCTTTCAAGTCTCCAAGCACAATTATAGCCTTGCGTTCCTTGGCCCAAGCAATTATTGTGTTGCTTATCTGATGCAAAACATTATTAATTCTGTTCTTTTCTTTCTGTCCCATTGCTATTATTTTCTTTAGTAGCCTTTTCCTCCCTAAGTTTCTTCTAAGCAAGGCGTAATGTCTTCGCAGTCCTCTTACCTCTCTGCCAAAGAAAGCAACCTTGCCTTGACTGTCACAGACAGTGGCAATGTTTCTTTCTCCTAAATCTATGGCTAAGATATTCTGTGGTTTTATCTTTGGTATAGGAATGTCAAATATTAATCTCAATTCGTAATTATCTTTTTTATTTTTTAAAAGAAGACTATCCTTAAGAAACTTGAAATCAGGTAATTTTTTATGCGGGCTTACCGGCAGCCAAATGCCGATGCCTTTCCTTTTTCTTACACTAATTTTTATCCAATGCTTAGTTAATTTTGTATCTTTATATCGATATCTGACTTGACTATATGGGATAATTAAGGGATAATCTTTATATTTTATTGAATTATTTTTATAACTATACCCTTTTGCTCTTTTATGTTGTGATAAAATATTCTTATCAATTCCGAATTGCATCCACCATTGAAACCCATTATACTCATGATCCAAATCTCTTAATTTTGAGGATGTTAATCCAACAATACCGCATTTTATACAATGGATTACCATAAACTAAAGATTAAATTACTTTTTATAAACACTGCGCGTGTGTTTGTCAAGTGGTTTGTTTAGGACTTTTATTCAACCGCCACAGAGCTGTAAGGTATTGAACCCAAAAGATTAATAAACAAGGGTTATCTAATCAGCGGTATGGAAAGCAAGGAAGTTACGATAACCGCACAAACCTTGTTTGATATGCTGAGGCAAGAAAGGAATAGGGATGAAATACAAATAATTGCCCCGAATTTTGTGGAAGATGTCAAAAAATACCTGAATGAAAAAGCTGAGATATTAAAATCACAGTTGCAAAAAGAAAGTATATTTTCTTCAACAGAGGTGCAGAGAACCAGAAGAGAACTAGAAAACATTCAAAAGGTCTTAAAAGAGCTGTATGAGAAAAGGGAAAGTAAAATAACAAAAATGGCCTTGTTCCACTCAAGAACAAATTTAAGAAAAGAACCAGAGGGCCTATTAAAAGAAGAAATCGCCTTTTATAATAGTCTAATAAATCTTTTTATAGATTCAAAAGGCGAAATACTGCATAGAATGCTCAATATTGAGCAAGAAAAGCCTTTAAAGAAAGATGAGCCAGAACCAAAAGATTTAAAAAGTAATGTAAATTTTCAAGATGATAAGGTTAAATTAAGGTTTTTAGAGGCGACACCTCAATTTGTTGGAGAGGATATGCAAGTTTACGGACCTTACGAATCTATGAATGTGGCAGAATTGCCTAAAGAAGTTGCACAATTATTAATAAATCAGAAGAAGGCGATTGAACAATGAAAATACCAAAAACTAAAAAAATGTATTGCAAAAAGTGCAAGGCTCATACTGATCACGCTATAGCCCATGCAAAGAAGAAAGAAAGAGGTTCTTTGAAAAAGGGTTCTATTGCAAGAGCACACAAAAGAGGACGCGGAGTAGGTCATGGAAATTTAGGGAAGTGGGGATCTAAACCTGCCGTAAGCAAATGGAAAAGAGCCGGGGTAAAGTCCAGTAAGAAAACTGATTTCAGATACAAATGTGCTAAATGTGGAAAGAGCTCAATAATGGGAAAGGGAATAAGAGCTAAGAAAGTGGAGTTTGAATAAAAATGGAACCTAACAGCAAATTCATAAAAGTAAGCTGCCCAAAATGCAAGAATGAACAGATAATATTTGGAAAAGCTTCGACTATTGTAAAGTGTTTAGTCTGCGAGAAAGCATTGTCTGTACCTAGGGGCGGAAAAGGCATTGTTAAAGCAAAAATATTAGAAGTTTTATGATTATGGAGAAAAAGAAATATCCTGAGGAAGGCGACGTTGTTCTGTGCACTGTAAAGAACATTTCTTATCATTCTGTTTTTGTAACTCTTGATGAATACCCTGGATTAGAGGGTATGATTCATATTTCTGAGATTGCTCCTGGAAGAATAAGAAATATTCGTGACTATGTCAAAGAAGGCAAAAAAGTTGTTTGCAAAGTTCTTCGAGCGAATCCTGAGAGAGGACAATTTGAGCTCTCTTATAGGCGTGTTTCTGTTGCAATGAGGAAAAACAAGAATGAAGAAACAAGAATGGAACAGAAGGCTCAAAAGATATTGGAAGCTTTTGCTGAAATGACTAAAAAATCTGTGCAAGAAGTTAACATAGAAATAGGGCAAAAGATAAAAGACGCTTATGGTTCTCTTTATGTTGGATTCCAGACTATTGTTTACGAAGGCGAGAAAGCAGTAAATAATCTGAAACTTGGCGAGAATGCAAAAGAATTTGTAAAACTTGTTTTGGAAAGAGTAAAGCCAAAAGATGTTGAAGTTGAAGGCACGATTGAGTTGCAAAACAGCACAGAAAGCGGATTAGAGAAAATAAAAAAAGCATTTGAAGAAGGAAAGAAATTTGCTGAAGAACGGAAATATAATATTTCTTTCGCTTATGTAAGCGCGCCAAGATATAGGCTGGTTGTAAAAGCCGAAGATTATAAAACGGCAAATGATATTATACAAGAAGTTGCGGAAGCAATTATAGAATTTAATAAGAAAAATAAAGGCGAAGGATTATTCGCCATCAAAGAAAAAAAATCATGAGCAAAAGCATCTATTTATGCCAAAAATGCAAGGAATTCACGATGAAGACTGAATGTCCTAAATGTAATAGTAAAACAGTTAATCCAAAGCCAGGAAAATTTTCAGTTGAGGATAAATATGCGGAATACAGATTAAAAGCAAAAGGAATGATAAAATGAGCTACAATTTTGTAAGAAAAAACCAGAAGACAGAAGTTAATGAACCTATAATAATTGCTGGGCTTCCAGGAATAGGGAATGTCGGAAAAATCGCTGTCGATTTCTTAATTGAAGAACTAAAAGCTAAAAAGATATATGATATATATTCTGATGAATTCCCTAATGCCGTTTTTGTGAATGAAAAAAATCTAGTTGAAATGCCTACTATCGAATTGTTTACTTTTAAAATTAAAAACCAGGATTTTGTGCTTTTAGCAGGAGATGTGCAACCTTTGGATGAAAGAGGGTGCTATGCATTCTGCGAAAGTCTTCTTGAATTGTTTGCAGAGAAGAGTATCAAGAAAGTTATAACCCTTGGAGGCATAGGCTTAAAAGTTATACCTGAAAAGCCTGAACTATTTGTAACCGGCGTAGATGCAAAAGCTGTTAAAGAAAGCAAAATTGATTCCGTCAGAGAAGATATCTACGGCGAAGTCGGACCAATAATGGGTGTTGCTGGATTGCTTATTGGACTTGCTGCAAGAAGGAATATTCCAGCTGTCTGCTATTTGGTGCAAACATTTGGGCATCCCAATTACTTAGGAATAAAAGAAGCAAGAGAATTATTGAATGTTCTTTCTAAAGCATTGAAACTGAAAGTCAATCTCGATAATATGGACAAGGAAATCAAAGATATAGAATCTGAGATTGAAACTAAAACAAAAGCGATAATGAAGCTGCAGCAGAGAGGATCTGTTGAATGCAAAACTGGAGAAGTAAATTATATCGGATAAAA
>JAGVXY010000008.1 GCA_018303545.1 Candidatus Woesearchaeota archaeon
TACGGCAGACAATATTGCCCTATATCTCCACAGGAGCATAAAGCCCCTATTTTTCCATTATCACTTGGCCCGCAAGTTCCATGATTATAGGCGGCAAGCAAATATTTTGTATTCAATATATCCCCTGCAGAATCTCTATATTGCCCCTTTTCAATCTGATTCATAAAAAATTTCAAGTGTCTTATACCGGCATCAATATTTTTCTCAGGAATAAACCTCTCATCGTTTCCTGGCGAATAACTCAGTCCCCTATCCTTTGCAGCAGCTTTTGTAAGCTGCATCAGTCCGGTTGCGCCAGTTGGAGAGATAGCATTAGGATTCCATTTGCTCTCTTGCTGTATTATCGCTTTAATTAAAAAGAAATTTACATTGTGCAGTTTTGCATATTTGTACACCAAAGGGGAATATTTCAGTTCATTATTGTACACAGTTCCCGGTTTATTCAGAATCTTTGATAAATAGATTTCTTCAGGTATTGAATCATCAAATGTCAAAGTACTTGCGGCTTTCTCAACATTAGAAAATTTAGCCCATGTGCCAAAATCCACGGTTATTTCGTACTCCGTTTTGCCAGTATTTTTATAATCAAAATTAAATTCCTGGTAAATTCTCCCGTATTCAAGATGCATAGCCGTCAAGCAAGCCACTCCATCAGGAATTGTAATTTCAAAAGAGCCTTTGCCTAAAAATTCAAAAATTTGGCTTCCAACAGTAGTAGACCCTAAATAGTCTGTGAATATCTTGCAGTTTCCCCTATATAATTCAATTACTGCCTCTTTCAATGCATCCCCGTCTTCATCAATAGCTTTGCCAAAAATTCTTACATTGTGGTCATAAGGAACATTAATCTTTTCTCCAGCCACATAGAAATATGGATCTTTATAATTCAATTTCACCCCATGACGTATAAAAATTAAATTCGTAGCTGATGCATCTCCTCTTAAGAAATAATGATCCTTGTAAGCGGACTTTTCAAGAGTGATTTCATTTTCAATTACCTTATGATATAAGTGGAAGCCTCTGTCAATCGCATGAGAAATAATAAAATCCATATCTAATATTACCGTATAATCTTCGCAGGCCTTCTCCTCTTTGCATGAGTCATACCATTTTACAATATTCATAACCTCTTTTTTTGCTTCATCCAATCCAGATTCATACTCGCAAGTTTTCAAATCTTTAACAAAGAATTTTGTGCCCTGAGTTTCAAAACCAAGAACTTTACCGCTAAATGAAAAGACTTGTTTTCCTTTAAAATTCACAAATACCGGATTAAAAAATTGTTGATCTTCAATCCAAAATTGTCCTTGCTGAAATCTCAGAGACTTTTTAGCAACAGGATTTCCCATTCCATCAAGAACATTTATTTCTCTTTCAGTTATGGTTTCTCCGCCAAGGACTGCATCAGATTTATCAAATAAGATAATATCAATATTCTTTCCATTCTGCATAAGAACAATTTTATTTTCTCCTGTTTGTTCAGTATTAATCTTAAACGAGCAATTGCAATTAAAATCATACTTGCATGTTTCAAACATATTTTTAATGTTTCCAACCAATTCTTTTGCATTTTTCAACGCCTGCTCTTCAATCTTTACCTGATCTGCATTTTCCTTGATATTAAAAACATCATTTGCTATACTAAAAACTTGATCTTTGACATCAGGATAGAATTGATACATAATGATAGCAGAAACAAGAACTACAATAATCACAATTGCACCAGTTACAATATTCTCAAAACTCATATCCATTTTATCTTATCCCCAGTAATTTCCAAAATGAAGTTATACCCTCTAGCATTTTGTCTTTAAATGAAGCAGTTAATAAAAATAAAACAACCAAAGTAAGCAACGCCAAAAGCATATATGCTAAATAATCCCAGTGTATCGCGCCTTTCTTCATCTTCCCTCCGTAAAGAGTGCCTCTGCATTAAAGCATTCCTTGCCACATCCAGAAAGCCCATTTCCTTCAAACTCCCTATTTGCCGTTAATATCAATTGGTCTTCATTTACACCTTGTGTATCATCTCTAAACATAATATAAATTATTGTCCCTTTTGTCATCACGCCTTTGCTACGGTCAACGCAAAAACTGCAAGGAGTTGTATCCGTTGCTTCAATCTCATTATAAAGTGAATCACTAATCGATTTTATCTCAAGCGCATTCCCATCTTTATCGTGCGTAAGCATATATCTGCCAAGATCATGCAAATTCAAATCTTCTTTAAGCGAAAAAGTATAGCAAGTAAAGCCTCTGTCAGATCCCCATTCATTTATTAGAAGTCCTTTCCACCCTTCCTTCCCTAAGCTGGGTATTTTTCCCTCTCCATACATCCACCAGCATTTCCAGATGTAAGTCGCAACCTGATTATTAATTTCATCCTTTCCAGCAATATCAATAGTCCCCAAATTTGCAGTTCTGCAAGGCGAAGGCCAAATACTTTTTCCAATTTCTATAAACCCTTTGAATTGATTAGTCGCATAGCAAGAATATTCTCTTATTGACAAACCTTTGAATGGAGAAAAGAAAAACACCATAACTAAGGCTAAGACCACCAAAGTTAAAGTTAACAGAAGCACCTGAATTAATGTATCTGTTTCAACAGCCCCTTTTTTATGCTTTGATAAAACCATAGATTATTCCCACCACAACTAAACCTAATAAAAGCATCCCACCACAACTAAACCTAATAAAAGCATTAGTATAATGTAGACCAGAGATTTGTATTCCACCATTTTTTTATCCTATCGTCGATGAAACAACAGATGCGAGCAAACTGAAACCCACTGTGAACAGCGCCGATACAATTACATACAATATTGTGCTTCTATATAAATTATTCCCCAGCATATATTCCTTATTCAGATTATCCACACCATTTTCTATTCCATTTGACATTATTGTTAATATGTAAATTACTTGTATCAAATATATCCCAACTACAAGCTGAAAGAAAAATGGGAGCATCATCTTTTCAGGGGGAAACATTCCCATCAATCCCTGTGCATCCAAATTACCGATTATTGGAGCACTTCCTCCACCGCCTGTTGCCGCACCAATATTCTTTGCAAGCATTCCGATTATCGTTGTAATCATCACGCCTATTCCGACAACTACTCCTGAAATTACAGGAGACATAAATTTAACTTGTGAATTCATGCTGCTTAATATTTCAGCCAATAAATCTTTCAGTCTTTCGCTGACTTCATGGATTTTTTTTACATAATTGGAAATACTTATCATTGCTCTTGCAACAACCTTTGGACCCTTTCTAGCAGTCTCAACAAGAACACGCATTGAACTATCAATCAAACCGGAAGGGAATAATAAAACTGCCCCTTTTCTCGGATCAAATATTGCGTTTTTTACATCCATGCCTAATTTTCTTAAATTATGATTTACCGTAGAGAAAAATTCTCCTGTTGTGGTGCCTTCCATATTAATAGCAACAGTTTCAAAAGCTCTCTCCACAGGAATTCCTTCTTCAACTCTATTGCCCAATTGAAATAATGAGCCGGAAAATTCCTGCTCAAGTTCTAAAGATTGGTCCCTTATTTTTTTCAATCTCTTAGAGACAGATTTATAATAGAATCCCATTCCCAAAGCGATGCCTAAAGGAATCATCATACTAAAAAGTGCAGGTATCATTCCAAAAGGCCCATAATATGTTCCATTGATTTCTTTTAATTCAAGCAATGAAAAATTATCTGTAATTTTAATATCAAATCCAATAGGGTCAATAAATCCCAAAATTAAAGGAAGCAAACCAATAAGACAAAATACAATTGCAATCATATACGCAATGCCTTTTGGATCAACGTAATTATTTCCAATTTGTATAAGTCTTAGATGCTGATACTCCGGCCCTTTTGTTATATCTGCAGTGCCATATCCTGTTGGTCTTTTAGATAATATTTGCGTTCCGTAATAATAAACACCCAAAGGCAATAAAACATTATAAATCAAGGCAAGATGATACCATTTTACTCCAAGCAAAGTTCCCATTAATGGTAAAATAATCAGCCCTAAAACAGGCAAAATAACTCCTAGCATATGTAGCATTGTTATTGGGGCTTGAACATCATGTGTATAATGTAGCATATTTTCATAAGTTCCTTCAAGCATTACTTCTAATGCTTTTTCAAGCAAAGAAAGTCTTCTCTCTTCGCTTCCTTCATACAATGAAGATTCAATCAAATGCACTGATTCTATAAATGAAAGATTATATCCCTTCCATTGCACAAGATAATTTGCTAAACTTTCCTGCACTGTGCTGAATTTTTGTATTTCCACATCCCAAAGGATTTTTCTCAAATCTAAGGCCAGGGGAAATCCAACATGTTCCCCAGAAAATTTCAAGGCATGCTCTAAATTGGAAGTATGCCTCATATACATAACCATATATAATATACACATAACCATCTGATTCGAAGCCTCTAGTCTCCATTGATCAGCAAGTCTCAAAGGATATTTTGTTAAAGGATTAATTATGAAAACTCCGACTAATATTAAAATCACAGGAACAGAAATTATCGCACTATCCATTAATCCAAATGAATAAAGGGCAAATGTTCCTCCACCAATCAATAATCCTAAAAGTACAAGCGTAAAGCCTACAATTGCGGCAAAGCTTGCAGCTCCCTGCGGGCTCATCTCAAGATGCGTCCATTCTATTGCTTCTTCTATTTTTGCCCTATCTTCTTCTTTTGGCGTAATTTTTATTATGCCTTCGGCCCAATTGCACCATGTTTCATATCTTGTTAATGTTTTTCTGAGCATCTCTTGTTTGAAAATAGTATATTCCTTAGAAAATTCTCCACCTTCAGCGGAATCATAATCCATTATATCTCCAGGAACCTGCTCTGCAAGTTTCTTGTCATACCTAGCAATAATATCTTTTATCTTATCATTATCCATTCCACTCATTTTATCGCCAGCTCTCTTTTTAACCAATCATGCCATCTGAAGAAGATTTTTCTGCTGTCCAGTTCTCCGAACTCATTTTTCACCTCTTCGCTAAATAGATGGAACATATCATTCGATTTTATGACAAATTCTGCTTCAAGCATTTCTGGTTTGTTTAATTTTGTTGAATAATCAACGATTGCTTGGAAAATTTTTCCTCTCAATTCTATGTTATGCCATATAGCATCCCAATTTCCAGCCCATTCTTTAACATTGCCAGCTATACTTTTAAGTATTTCTGAATTTCCATTTATCAACTCAGCAGTTGGTTCTAACTCATCTGTATTGGGGTTATATTTCATTAAGTCAACAAACCCTTGTTCTCTTAAAGGATCTTGTTCCCAATGTTTTCTCACTTCGGTTATTGAAACAACGCGTCTCCATTTTTGCATACCATCTGGACTTTTCATAGGGTTTGCTACAATTATTATATCTGTTGCCTTGAATGAAGTTGCTGGAACTTTCAAATCATTTACAACTCTGTCATAAACTCCATAAGGTGAATCTCCATGGATTGTACCTGCAACAACATTTGCTAAAGCGCCGACTCTCATCGCTTCATATAACGCAAAAGCTTCTTTGCTTCTTACCTCTCCAACAACTAAAGCAGAATCTCCTAGTCTTAAGCTTGCCCTTATTCCTTCATCAGCAGACATTTCAGAGCCCGATTCAACAAGCGCAGATCGGACTTTCATTTGCTGTATATTGTATCCTAAATCTCTCAAGGCTTTTCCGGGCAGTTCTAAAGTATCTTCAACAGTAATCACCCTAAACCTTCTAAGTATGCCAACCATTACAGCTCCTAGTAGGGAAGTCTTACCGGAACTTCTCGTTCCTGCAACCAGCATAGTTCTTGAACCATCTGTTAAGAAACTAATCAGGCCAGCTGACAATGAATTCATCATTTTTACTTTGCAAAAAAGGGGCAATGTCCAAGGTTTATCTCTATGTCTTCTAAATGAAAATCCCAATCCATATGGATTTAAAGGTGCAGAGATTATTGCTGTTCTTGCCCTCGCCCCAGGTATTTCTAATTCTGTATCCAAAACAGGATTGGCTTCATCTAGTGGTCTTCCGCTTAATAATCTAAATTTTGTTCCCCATGATTCTGAATCTTCTCTCGAAGGATAAATATTAGTTACACAATCATCATAATCTTGATGCACTATAAATATTGGTGTTTCCCCTATTGGGCCATTTATTGATATGTCTTGTATTTTTGGGTCTTGCAGCAAAATTTCTATCAGCCCAAATCCGATAGTATATCTCACAAGTATTCCTGCTAAATTTAAAATCTCTTCATAACTTATGTCGATATTCTTGCTTTCAGCAAGCTCCAAAAGCAGATCTTTCCCGATATTATAAAAGGTATTCCTTAATTTTTCTGGATCTAAAAATTCTTCTTCTCTTGGTCTGTGTTCAGCAAGTATATTTCTCGCCATATCCAACAAGATATATTTGTCTTCAGATATCGTGAATTCCGGGGGTTCTAAGAAATACAAAGTCTTTACAGTTCCAGGCTGTTTGAATATTGTTACTGTTGCTTCTCCAACCTTGTAGATATCAAGCTCTTCGCCATCCATCGGAGGGGTAAACATCATTCTTGTAAGCATAAAATCAGGAGTGATAGAAGGCTTGAAAATTTGCGCATAAATAGATCTGTCTCCTAAATTATATCCAGGCAAATAATTCTTGGAAAGTTTTACAATAGTCGTGCCTTCCAGAAGTTTAGAAATGTAAGTTAATGCGCTCATATATCTGCGCATAGAATCCTCATCTTCTTTATTTATTAATTTTTCAAACTTTATTGTTTCATCCCTCATTATTCTTTTCAGTTCAACATAAGATCCTAAGGGATCACTCTTCATGAGGTTGATAATAAACTGAACAATTCCTAGTCTTTCTGCATTTGCTCCATCGGGAGTTATTCCTAAGTTATATAGATTTAGAACTTTTTTTTGTTTGATGAGAAGATTATACAAGTTTGCAATTTCAACAAGCATTTGGGTCTGTGTGTAATTATAAAGATAATTTCTTCGTTCAACAAGTACGATTCTTGAAGCTCCGGGGCTTTCCTGAAGTTTAGAAATCACCAAAGACATTGCAAGATCAGATCCTTCAATAGATGGAGAAAAACTAAGTCCCTGAAAATTTATTTTCATGACTTGCTCTTGTCCCTCTTTAATAATTTCAAAACCGCCCGGCTGAACTCTTTTTTGGAAAACCATTGATACTACCTTTAAATACTAACATAAATTTTAATAGTCCGCAAACTATCTTTAAAGACATAGGGTAAATTGATTAAAATAGTTTTTGGTTCAAAAAAATGGGGAATGGTGAAAATACAGGTACCGACTTAGAATATTTTCTATCTGACATACAGGAAAGAATGCGTATGTTAGAAAGTAAATACACCCTCTTTGGTGAAAGACTTCTAATTATCAATCAAAATATGATTGAAGAGTATAAAAAGATAAGAAAGCATGTTCAAATTTTAGATTCCGATATTCGCAAGCTCAAAGAAGATATGACCAAAGTCAATGATATCTTCCAAAAGATGATAAAAGAGATGGATTTATTCGCGAGAAAAGAAAACCTTAAAATACTAGAAAAATATATTACATTATGGAATCCGATGAATTTTATCACGGAAGAGGAAGTTATTCGCCTAATAAGCGAGCATAAAAAAAGAGGGTGATTGAAAATAGCCATAGACGTTCCAGTTCAAAAGGTGATTGAAATGAAGAGGAAAGGGATGTCCAATCAGGACATCATTCGTTCTTTGCAGACCCAAGGATTTTCTTCTCAGCAGATTTCAGAAGCTATGTCTCAATCAGATGTCAAGTCAGGCGTCGAAGGCCGGGCAACTATTGAAAGCGAAATGGAAGTCCCAGAACCAAGTTCTGAGTATGATGAATCCGCCGCTCCTTCTGGCATGCAGGAATCTTTGCTAAGATCAGATGAACCTGAAGTCCCAGCATATGAAGAAGAGTCTTCCACTCCATCTTATCAGCCCCGCGCAATTAATGCTCCTTCAATGAACCGAATAGAGTCAGATCAAGTTCAAGCCCTTGTAGAATCAATAATCGACGAGAAATGGCAGGAAATAGTTTCTAATATTGGGGATATTTCTATATGGAAAAGTAAGATGGAAGATGATGTTGAATCTTTGAAGCAGGAAGTTCTTCGAACAAACCATCGCTTGGAAACATTGCAGACTGCTGTTCTGAAAAAAGTTGAAGATTATAGTCAAAGCATTTCTGAATTCGGCTCTGATGTTAAGGCCATGGAAAAAGTCTTTGAAAAAATCATGTCTCCTCTAACTACAAATGTTCGTGAGCTTTCTAAAATAACTGAAGAATTCAAGAAAAAGAAAAAGTAGAATTATTTCTCATTAGAATAACCGAAACCTTTATAAACGAACCTTAGTCCAATATATCTTAACATGGTAGCACCAAGATTTAGATCAAGGACTTTCAGAAGAGTGAAAGTTAGAACTCCATCAGGCAGAGTTGTATTGACGCACAAGCCAAGAAAGAAAGGCAAAGCCCAGTGTGGCTCATGCGGTTGCGTATTAGCAGGCACATCAACTGGAACTCTATCAAAGATGAAGCATTCAAAAACAAAAAAGAGACCACAAAGACCATATGGTGGTGTATTATGTTCTAAATGCTCTAGGATATTGATTGTCAAAAAGGCAAGGCAAGCTTAGGCAAAAAATCTAGCGGCGACGCTAGGGGGTAAAAAAAATGATTGACGTTGGAAGATTATGTGTAAAAATCGCTGGTCGTGATGCTGGCGAAAAATGTGTAATAGTAGAAATTCTAGACAAAACTTTTGTCATGATAGATGGAAATACACGAAGAAGGAAATGTAATATAAGACATTTAGAGTTTTTTCCTCAGGTCGTAAAGTTAAAAGCAAAAGCATCTCATGCTGATGTTGCAAAAGCTATGGCTGAACTTGGCATTGAAGTTTCAAAGAAAGAAAGTAAGAAGAAAGATAAAAAAGCGCAAGTCAAGAAAGCAAGAAAAGTTGCAGCAGTCAAAAAAGAAAAGAAAAAGAAGACTGTAAAAACATCTCATCACACAGCAAAGAAATCAAAAGCCAGCAAAAAGAAGCACCAGAAGAAAGAAACGAAGAAGAAAAAGCCGGCTAAAAAGAAAGAAGTTAAAAAATGATTCGTGGTGACAAGCTAAGCTTCAATAAAGATCCCAATGTGGGCCTTTATTGTTTTGCAAATGATAAGTTTTGCCTCATTGGTTCTCCAGTAGAAAGCAAAACTGAAGAAAGATTGAAAAATGTTTTGCAAGTTCCGATTCACCACGTTCATCTCTGTGGTACAGAGCTTGTCGGTGTTTTTGTAGTAGGCAACAATAATAAAATCTTTGTCCCAGACATTATTCTTCCTATGGAAGAAAAGCGCCTAAAAGAATTAGGCATAGAATTTGAAAAGGTAAAAACAAGATTAACTGCTTTAGGCAACAATATTTTGATGAATGACAAAGCCGCAATAATAAATCCAGAATACGAAATGAGTGTAGATTTAGGTATCAATGCAACAAGAACGCATTTAGCCGGTTTAGATATTATCGGCAGCTCCGCAGCAATGAATAACAAAGGATTATTAGTTAATCGAAATGCTTCCGAAAAAGACATAGAAACATTGAAAAAGACTTTTAATCTTCCGGTAATGCAAGGAACAATAAATGGAGGGAATCCGTTTGTTCATTCGGGTTTAATAGTTAACAAGCATGGTTTTATAGTAGGAGACGAAACCACAGGTAGTGAAATATTAAAATTACATGAAATATTTGGAGGAGAACAATGAATGAAAAAGAATTTCAAGAAAAGTACCTCGAATTTCAGATGGCTTCTCAGCAGATGGAACAGTTGGAACAGCACGTTCAAAGAATGCGTCAACATATCGCAGAACTGAATAAAGTAAATGAAAGTATTTCTGAGATGCAAAAAACAAAAAAGGATACTGAAATCCTAGTTCATCTAGGCGCAGGAATATTTATGAAAAGTGAAATAAAAGATTCTTCCAAGGTTATCATGAATGTAGGTTCCAGCACAGTTATAGAAAAGAATGCTGATGAGGCTAAAAAATTAATCGAGCATCAATTAAAAGAGATGCATCAAGGTGCTATGGATATTGAATCTCAGTTATTAGAGATTTCTTCATATGCAAGCAATCTTCAAAGGGAACTAGTATCTCATCAAAATTCACAATCATGAGAGAATTTTATCTAAAAAAAGAATTCAGGGATTTCTTGGTAAAGGTTTCAAAAGACCGCGAAGTAGCCTTGAAGTTCGGAGACATTTTTGGAAAACGCCCTCAAGTTCTCAGTTTCCCTGGAGATATTATAGATGCTGTTCGGCAAAATGTCACATCTTTCCATATTTCTGAAGAGCGCTGGGAAGATCCTATGCTTCTTTCTGCTGAAATGACCACAAGAGACAAAGATAATTTAAGAAAAGGTTGGGATATGATATTGGATATAGACTGCAAGGTCTGGGAATATTCTAAATTAACAGGTTATTTATTGGTGGAAGCTTTAAGATACCATGATATACAGAATATTTCAGTCAAGTTTTCTGGGAATAAAGGATTTCATATTGGCGTCTGCTTTGAATCTTTCCCCAATGAATTGCATAATAAGACAATAAAAAATTTCTTTCCTGATGGTTTAAGAATTATAGCTGGTTATTTATCTAAATTTATTAAAGAGCAATTAATGCTTAAAATACTTGAGAAAGACAGTATTTCTACCGCCGCTTCAAAAGCAGGATTAACCTACGATCAAGTCCTTACCAACGGCGAGTTTGATCCCTTCAAAATTATTGATATTGATACAGTCTTGATTGCTTCACGCCATATGTTTCGTGCGCCTTTTAGTTTGCATGAAAAATCAGGTTTAGTTAGTATTCCCATTGATCCTTCTCAAATTATGTCTTTCGATAAAGACTCAGCTAAGCCTGAAAGAGTTAAATTCAATGTTGATTTTTTGAATCGTGAGAAAGCAATTCCCGGTGAGGCTTCAAATTTATTGATTCAAGCTTTAGATTGGCATGCTAATGAAGAAAAAAAGAAAGACCAAAAAGAACAGGATATAAAAGTTATGAAAAATATAACTGAAGAAAAAGAAAGAAAAGAATTTGCATTGCCTGAAGAAAAAATTTCAGAAGAATATTTCCCTCCTTGCATCAAGAAGGGCTTGCTTGGTTTGGAAGACGGAAAGAAAAGATTTATTTTTGTTTTGATTAATTTCTTGAAGCATATGAAATGGGAAGACGCTGAAATTTTAGAAACATTAAAGGAATGGAACAAGAAAAACCAAGAGCCTTTAAGAGAGAACTATTTATTGGCTCAATTCAATTGGACTAAAAGGCAGCCGACTTTGATACTTCCTGCAAACTGCTCTAATAATAATTATTACAAAGATTTATTGATATGTATCCCTGATGGAATCTGCAACCACATTTCTAATCCGGTGAATTATTCTCGAATTAAGCATTCTAATTTGAACAAGAAACACCCTAAAAGGAAATAAATTTTATTTCAATTAGTTAGCTTTAAATACTAAATAATATAAATAATATTTATATTATGAGCAAGAAGGTCCTTAGTGTTACAATAGAGGAAAATATTCTTAAAGAATGGAAAGAATACACTAAAAAGGGATGTATTAATTCCTCGCAATTGATTGAAAAATTGCTGAAAGAGCATTTGAAAAAGGGTGAGAAAGATGTTAAGTAACAGGAGTTTTCTCTTGATTGGATTAGCATTTATTCTCATAGCTGTACAAGCAGCTTCTGCTCAATATACCATAAGTGATTGTGGAAATATTTCTGTAGAAGGGCATTATGTCTTAAATCAAAGTATTTCGGCAAATGGAACTTGTCTAATTATTAACACAAGTAATATAGATTTAGATTGTATGGGATTTAATATTGATTTTAATACATTAGGCGCATATAATGGTCAAATAGGAATTACTGCTGCTTTAGGCACAGTCTTGTTAAGTAATCTTACAATAAGAAATTGCATTATTGCAGATACAAATGCTTCTAACACAACAGGGCTGGGTATAAGTTTTAC
>JAGVXY010000001.1 GCA_018303545.1 Candidatus Woesearchaeota archaeon
CTTTCTAACGACAGCAGAATTGATTTAGAGCAGCAAGAACATTTTGGCGAAATATACGTTAAGCTAAAATAGTGTTAATCCTAAGCGATTTATTGAAGAAGCCTTAAATCCATTGGTTTTTGTGTCTGTATTAACTGTTTAGTTATGACAAAAACGAAAGACTTATAAATATGTATTGGCTATGAAGTAGTAACATGGTGAAGACTAATTACTTTCTGGCCTTAGTGGTTGTATTCCTTTTAGGCTGGGCAGCAAATAGCGCATATAGTTTGGTTTATTTTGAAAGCAATGGATCTGAGACGCCATATATGACAAGCATACTCTCTAATGAAAGGGATTCACCCTCTAATCTGATTTCTGAGAAAGATATAGAGGTGCTTAATGATAAGATTATAATTCATGTTAAAAATGCAACCTGGAGCAAGTACGCAGATACTAATTCAATGGACCCTGTTTTTGATATTGGGGCTAATGGTTTGCAAATTAAACCACAGACTACAACCGAAATAAATGTCGGAGACATAATCTCCTATACTTCAAGCTGGACAAATGGAGATACAATAGTGCACAGAGTTTCCTACATAGGCAACGATAAAGAAGGATGGTACGCTTATGCCAAGGGAGATAATAATGATTTCAGAGATCCAGGGAAGATTAGATTTAAGGAGATAAAATCTATACTTATTGGAATAATTTATTAGAGGAGGAGCAAAAAATGATAAATATAACATGCAAAGAATGCGGAATGAGATACAAGGCAAATTCAGAAGAGATACCTTCTGGGCTTACATGCACATGCACCAGTACAAGGTTTGATATCACAGGGAGAAAAATGCCTGTTGACTAAAAAATGTTAGAAGATAAATTCAGAGAGCAGGTGGACATTGAAATAAGCAATCAATTGGGTAGGGACAGGCAATTATGGACTAAAAATCCTGATACAAACTATTATGATTTTTCTAAACAAATAAGCGCATATAGGGAAGCCATGGAATTGTCCTATAAATTGTCATTATCTGAAGTGAGAGATGAGATGTTGATTCGCAAATCACTTTCTGAGGGATCAATGACCGGAGCTGCAAAGAAAACAAGAAAAGGCATTATTTCATTCTTTAAATATATGAAGTACAATCTCTTTTATGGCGCGGCTCTTAAAGCTGATGCAGAAAATGAGCAGCACATTAACGGCTGTGACAAAGTTATTGAAATAATCGATAATCTTCTAAAAAATAAATTGCAGTAGTTTCAATACACAAAGTCCAACTAAACAGCCAATAGTCAAAAATGGCATTGCTGGATAGAATTTCTTTTTTTCACCAAAGTAAAACAGAAAAAATAAGGCTGTTGTTGAAAATATCGGAATTATAACAGAATACAAGCTTAATAACGGCACGGCTGCAGCCGCAAATAACAGAGGGAATGCAATGTCTCCCCCGCCAAGAATCGCAACACGGTTCTTATAAGGGATCAATATGCCTGCAAAGATTTTTAGATCACTCTGAAACTTTGCAATTTTAATCATATGCTTTGTCTTCCAAACTGCAATCATATCATAAATAGAGATCAATAATAACAAGACTGTAGCGGAAAAAATATTGAATGATCCTGCAAACAATGCAATCAAACCACCATAGGCAAATAATTCTGTGAAATTATGAACATAAATATTTCTTTTGAAAATCTTTATTGATGTAAGGATTATTGATGCGATTATAGAAATATATATCGGCAGCCATGCGCTGAATGCGATTGTGAGAGCAATTGATATACTCATAAAAAACCAGGCTATCCACAACCATTTAATATTTGTTCTCATCAGCAATAATGAAAGTCCTGTTGCAACTAAGATTGTAATGAAAAACGGCAAATATGAGGTTTTTTGGTTAAGCTCTACTTTCTCCAAACCCAAAGGAAGACTTTTAACTGAATACCTCTCAGTTATTATTAATCCAATTATTTGAGCGGAAAAGAAAAGCAATAATATCAAAAATATAATGTATAAATTGTGCTTCATTAAAAGTGATAATGTTTTCGAATGTTAATAAATCTTTCTAAACATTTCTAAGAATATCTGCTTTTGTGATTATGCCCTTAACTTTGCCTTTATCCTGCACAAGAATTAGAGGACAGAGCTTCAACAAAGTAGTTATTATTGAAAGATTGGTTTCTGAAGAAACTGAAGGAGGGGCAAATTCCATTACAGCAGAAATAGGTTTTTCTAAATCTTCAATGTTATTCAAAATTGTCGTTTCTGAAATCATACCGCAGACTAAATTATTTTGAATTACGGGCAACTGGGAAATTTCATGCTTCCTCATCAAGTTAATGGCCTTTTTTATTGGGTCTTCTGCTGAAACGGAGATAGCAATTGTGGTCATAACATCTTTGGCTTTATTCTCTTGCTGACCAGACAAATTATTTAATGTATCAAATATTTTCTTCGCCTTTGAATATGTAGGCTCTAATTTATTGGATTCTATCTTCGCGATTAAAGACTGAGAGACATTTGCCTGCTTTGCTAGATCTGACTGCGTTAAGTTCAAACGCTTTCTTAATAATTTTATATCTGTTAATTCGTCCATTATTATAAGAATAAAAATTTCTGGTTTATATTCTTTATGGAATTAAGTTCTTAGAACGAGCAAACCAATATGCAATCATATAATCTATGCCTGTGAATTTGCTGATTTCACGGCAATAATCTGCCTGTCTTGGATTTTCAGACCACATAAATGAATCTGATACCGGACGTTGATTCATTGGCAATGGCTCTTTTGTAAAATATTCGAACCCTCCCAAGGTTAAAACAAGTTCTGTATTTATATTGGGATCTTTACTATTAAGCTTGCAGTAACCTATTTTGTTCAATGGCATAAGAACTAATGATTCTAAGGCGTCTTTGCGTTCAATGTTATTTCTTTTAATATCATTATACATAAAAATGAAGAATGAATTCTTTTCTCCGGAACTTTCAGACCATATCTTTTCGAGGAATTTATAATATTCTTTTGAAATATTTTTATCTGATTCCAGTTTAATTAAACGATAAATTGCTTCAAAAAGCAATGGGTCGTTAAAATGCCTTTCAAGGTTAAATAATTTAAATTTGGCATATTTTACATGCTTGTGATAATTCTTTTTTATCAAATCTGAGTAAACCTCCAAATATTTTTTGTCTTTAGTTATTTCATATCCTGTCCTAAACAAATAAAGGGCAAAAAGATTTTGTATAGGATTAAACCTATTGCTCAATTTTCCATATTTGCAAGCCTTGCCATTCTGCTCAATTAATTTGAAATCATTTAATATATAATGATCTAAGAGTGCAGATACATCCTGTTTTATTATTTCATTAAGTCTATTATCATTTACAAGAGAGACTGTATTGTAGTAGCTATCAATTATCGGAATAAGCTGATCACAGCTAACATAACCCAGGTAAACATATCCCTCTTTTGTTGGACTTGTAAAAAATGATTCAGTTGTTTTCTTTTGATTCTTTTCAAAATGGCGTGCAAAAAGTCCAGGAATGCCTGTGATCTTATGTAACTCGTGAATTGCTCCTACCATTCTAATTATTTTATTTTTTGTAGTGTCATCTTTATGAACAGAATATTTGTAAACTAAAGAAGAAAGATAGAAACCCATATGATATCCTGTATCCCCCTTGCTATTCATTTCTCCGCTTGCAGCATCAATTCTATATTTGATTAGATTATCTTGCGTAAGGTGCAAATCCTCTATATCCTCTCCATAGAATATTGCTTTTTCTTCAAGAGTCAAATTATTTGCTTTGTTAATTTTTTCTATATATCTTTCTATGCTCTTAGAATGGTTAATACTAGATTTTTTTGAAATATCCATTGAAGAGCAACAAAGATTAAAATAAAATGAAATTATTAAAGGAATTGTCCATAATTTCTTCATTGGCTATTGTAAAATATAGCAGATATATATAATTGCCTATTATTCTTATAAGAATATTTCTTTCAAAAATATTTATATATGGATTTTTTTTAATGCATATTTAGTGAAAATTAATGAATTAATAGAAAAAAATGGATTTATATCCGGAGCAGAGTTTGTTTTAAGAAATATAAAATTAGATGCTCTGCTTGGCATGATTGAAGATATTTCTGATTTACTGGATGTTGTTAATTTAACAGAAACACGAAAATTTATGAATTTTTCACTTGATCCCCTTACTATTGCGGCTTTGGCTCGGGTATCTACCCCAAATATCGAAGCAATTCCGCATTTCACCGCAAGAGAAAATACGCGGGCTGCTTTTTTCAGGGCTTTGTGCACAATGAAAGAACTAGAGATAAATAATATGCTTTTATGTAGCGGCGATAAATATATTGATGATAAATCTAAAAATGTTTATGATTTTAATGGGCCTATAAGTCCTACACTTGAAATGATAAAATTTGCAACAGAAATGAATAATGGAAGACTCTATAATAAAAATTTAGGATATAAAACTGATTTCTGCATTGGGGTGGTAGCTAATCCTTGCTCAACAAATTATGATTTGGAAATTCAAAAAACAAAAAGAAAGATTGAATTAGGAGCACATTTTATTCAAACACAACCTATATTTGATATTAAGGTAATAAAAAAATTCATGTTTCAACTTGAAAAAGAAGGAATTGATGTGCCTGTCTTAGCTGGCGTACTGCCCTTAGATAGCTATGAATCTGCTTTCAAAATAGAGAAGGGCAATCCTGGGATAATTGTGCCTTATGAAATAAAATTAAGGATAAAAGAAAATGATTGCTTAGACGAAGGAATAGAAATTGCAAAGGATATTGCAAAAGAATTAAAAAATTATGTTCAAGGAATACATGTGTATTCTTTAAATAATATAGAAAAAATCAGGAGGGTTTTACAATGAAAAAAAACAGAAATTATGTGTTTAGTTCTGAATCTGTGACAGACGGACATCCAGATAAGGTTTGTGATCAAATTTCAGACAGCATATTAGATGCGGCTTTATCACAGGACCGATTTTCGAGGGTGGCGTGTGAAACAATGGTCAAGACAAATTTTGTCGCTTTGGCAGGAGAAATTACAACTAAGACAAAAATAAATTATAGGGCTATTGTAAGCGAAACTTTGAAGAGAATTGGTTATACCCAAAAAGGGATAGGGTTTGATATTGATTCTATAGAATTAATTGATAGGATATCAGAGCAAAGTCCGGATATCTCGCAGGGCGTTACTGAGGGAAATGAAAGAGAGCAAGGTGCAGGGGACCAAGGGATGATGATGGGTTATGCATCGAACGAAACTATAGAATTGATGCCCTTGCCAATAATGCTTGCACACGGATTAACAAGAAAATTACGAGAAGTAAGAGTCAATGGTATAGTTGATTACTTAAGACCGGATGGAAAGTCACAGGTTGCAGTGAACTATGTAAATGGAAAACCTGTATCCTTAAAAAATATAGTCTTAGCTGCGCACCATTCTGAGATGATTTCACTTAAAAAATTAAGAGAAGAGCTACTTGAAATTGTAATAAAACCGATCTGCCACAATTACATGACAAAGTCAACGGAAGTATTCATAAATGCAACAGGCAAATTCGAAATCGGGGGCCCAGCTGCAGATGCAGGAGTAACAGGAAGAAAAATAATTGTTGACACTTATGGTTCAAAAGGAAGGCATGGTGGAGGAGCATTCTCAGGGAAAGACCCCTCCAAGGTAGATCGATCTGGGGCTTATGCTGCAAGATATATTGCAAAGAATATTGTAGCTTCAGGACTAGCAGACAGGGTTGAGGTACAACTGGCTTACTGTATAGGTGTTGCGAAGCCTACTTCCATCTGTATTGATACCTTTGGAACGAGTAAATTAGATGAAGCGCTACTTGAAAAGGCAGTAATGAAAATATTCCCGGTAAAACCTAAAGAGATAATAGGAAAACTAGGGCTATTGGACTTCCATAATTACAAGGATACTGCGGCTTTTGGGCACTTTGGCAGAGAAGAATTTCCTTGGGAGAAAATAGATAAGGTGGAAAATTTGCTTAATTATTTTCATTAATTTTTTTTATTCTTCTGATTTGTAATCGATTAAGCTAAAAACATCCTTATTTGAAAGCTTATCACGGCCATTAAGGAATGAAAGCTCAATCAAGAAGGCTAGACTGACAACATTCCCCCCCATAGATTCAACTAATTCTAATGCTGCTTTCGCTGTACCGCCTGTGGCAAGCAAATCATCAACAATCAATATGTTCTGACCTTTTTTAATAGCATCCTCGTGGATTTCAATTGAATCATTTCCGTATTCTAAAGAATATTCTTTCTTTAATATTTTATAAGGCAATTTTCCTGGTTTTCTTACAGGAATGAAACCTGCATGCAATTGATGGGCCAATATGGCCCCAAAGATAAAACCTCTTGATTCCGGACCAACGACAAGATCAATATGCTTGTCGCTATAATAATTAACAAACTGTGCAACTGCTTTCTTAAGTGCGTCTTTGTTCTGCAATAATGTAGTTATGTCGCGGAACATAATTCCCTTTTTTGGAAAGTCTGGGATTGACCTTATTGTGTCCTTTAGTTCCATCTTGACAACTGAAAAAATTAAATGAATTTATAAAAATTATGGTAATAGAAAACTATTTAAGCAAGATATGAAATTTTGATGTGAAAGGTGATTATGAAAATGAAAAGAGTGATTATAGCAATGCTAATTGTTGTCACATTATTCTTAGCTGGCTGTGGCAAATCTGATATTACGGGAAATGCCATTCTAACTTGCGAAGAATACAAATCTCAGCTAGATTCCTGCTTGGCAGAGAAAGATAATATGAAAGAATATATTACCAGTCTTGAAACAGGTCAAGGCATTACACAAAAAATAAACCTTGAATCATGGAAGACCGACGATATTCCTCCTGAGCTTGCGAAATTGAATCCTGATTTATTTATGGGCAAAAACTGGATTTATTATGAATATGATAAAGACGGGGCATATTTTGATGTTAATGGGCCCGTATATGGCAAGGATGTGTTTGCTGATTTAAGATATGTTAAATATGAAAGAACAAGACAAAGAGAATATAATGTGAGCCATTTGAGAATATTCCCTGCAACTGAAGCTGAATTCAAGGAATACAAAGGAATGGTCGAAAAGTTCGATATCAAAAGTTCGGATTTAACATGTGAAGCAATGAATAGTTGCTTTGATATGAGCATCATTGAATGCCATGCTTTCGGCAAGGTATTTGTTGCATGGCATGCCGGACCTTACTTGTTCCTCACTAGAGAAGAGAGCTTCAATCCTGTGATGGTCAAACTGTTCGAGAAATTTTATTGTTAATTTTTATTTTATTTCTATTATCTGCTCCCGTTTTGGGGTGTAGATATTTTTAATTTTTAATTTTTCTTTCGCTAATTTAGCAAGATTTTCAATCGCTTCATCATCCCCGTGAACTAAGACAAGGTGTTTAGGCTTTGTACGGGCTATAAAATCTAATAATTCATTCAATCCAGAATGGGCAGAGAAATCAAATTTTTCAATATAGCAAACTGGGTCATAACGTTTATTGTCAACTATGGCAAAACCTTTCTCAAGTAATGTTCTTCCGTTTGTACCTTCAACTTGATAACCTGTGAGCAAAATAGAATCTTTTTTATTTTTGTAACTCATTTTTATATAATCTAAAATTGGCCCGCCCTGAATCATACCTGAAGTGGTGACATAAATAGCCTGTTTTCCGCTGTTCAATAGTTTGTGACGGTGTTCATTACCATCGATAAGCTTGACTAAATTGTAAGCTTTTGCCATTCCCTTCATGTTGCCGTCAAAATCTGACCATTTCAATTTTTTTGTCAATTGCTTTGCAAGACCATCAAAATATATTGGAACAGACCACTGTTTTTCATTTAAGGCCATAATTATTTCCTGTGACCTTCCAACTGTGAAAACAGGGATAATAACATTGCCTCTTCTAGCAAGACCTTTCTCGACTGCATTTAAGAATTTAGTTTCAACTTCCTGTCTTGGAAGATGATCCCTATTTCCATATGTACTTTCTATAATGAGAACATCTACTGGTTCAAGATATGTACATGGATTCATCAATCGGGTTTTCACTGTGTTAAGGTCTCCAGTATAAACAACACGCTTGCCTTCCATCTTAAATTCAAATAATGTGCTACCGGGAATGTGGCCTGCATTAAAACATCGGAAACTCAATCTTTTTCTTGTATAGCCCTTATCAAATTTTATCAGATAGAAGTTTCTTAAGGCATCATAAATATCGTTCTGATCGTATGGCACAGGAACTTCACCCCGGGATTCAATTTTATATGAATCTTCCAATAGCATCTGTGTAATCATCTTCGTTGCCGATGTTGCAACAATGTCACAATTAAGTCCTGCATGCTTATACAAGGGAATGCTTCCGCTGTGATCTAAGTGCGCATGAGACAAAAATAAACAATCCACTGTTTCAGGAGTTTTAACCTCAGGAAATTCATAACCTTCAGAACCAAATTTTAACCCTAAATCAAGAAGAAAACGACCTTCTGAACAATTTATTTCGATACAACTTCTGCCAACTTCCCTTGCCGCACCATGAGTAATTATTTTCATACTTTCTCCAATTTCATTATTTCTTCTATTTCTTGATCTGTGACAGCACAACCTTTAAATTTTAAACCCCAAAGTATACCTTCCAATAAATCTTTTTTAACATTGGTTTTTACTGTCTTTTTTGTTTCTGAATTGGCAAAACGCTGCAATAGCCCTGCATTATATGCCACAGTTGCAATTTCAACTGAACGAATTACGTAAACATAACCTATAAGTTTTTGAAACTCTTTTAGTTTATTATTATCCACTTTTATAGGGGTATGAAATTTTCTTTCGAATAAAGCCGCTAAAGCTTCCGGCTCTTCAATAAGAACTCTTGT
>JAGVXY010000002.1 GCA_018303545.1 Candidatus Woesearchaeota archaeon
CTTTCGGATATGAGTTATACTGGCGCAGCATTTGGAATTCAGCCTGCTGGAAACACTGCATTTTCTCTGATTGGAATGGGTCTTGTTTTCTGCTCAATGCTTTTTATGGCTTCTGGCGGTTTAGAGAGAAAGATCGAAATACACAACATCATTCACGGAAGCAAAAAGTTAAGTAAAATTCATTCAAAATCAAATCAGCAAGTGGAAAGAGAAGTAGCCCATCTTGTTGAAGAATTACGAAAAGGAAACTTTAATCCCGGATTAGGAAATAAACACCTAAGTGGAACAGATACTCAATACGCTAGAGGAAGAAATGGCGGGAGAGTTGCGTTTAAAAGGAGAGATAATGGAAGCACAATTGAGATTTATGTTGTTGGAATGTCTGACAAAGCTCATGAACCTTCTATGTTGGATGAACTAAGAAAAGAAGATAATTATCTGAATGAAATTATAAGAACAAAATATTATAAAAAGTAGCCCCTTATTTTGAGAATACACTTATCCTTAATTTCTTTGATATTCTATATGCTTTGAAGTTTAATTGAAAAGGATAAAGGGTTTTTTGATTTTATTCATTTAGTGTAACTCGTAGTAATTGTAATAACCATTTAGTGATAAAAAAACGAAAGATTTATAAAGACTACCCATATAACTATGGCTGATCTAAAATGAAAAGAAAAGTTATATTTATGGGGGGGAAAACGGCAGTTATATCCTTACCTGCCCCTTGGATTAAAAGATACAATATACATAAAGGTGATGAATTAGACCTCCAGGAAAAGAGCAATGAAATTCTAATTAAAACCATAAATGAGAATTCTGTAATAAAACGAATTATTGATACTAGAAAGATAAATGATAGTAGCATGATTTGGAATTTTATCCCTGCTGCATATATATCAGGAGTTGATGAAATTGAAATTTATTTCAAGGGGATAGAACAAAAGAAGATTATCGAACAGTGCGTTAGCACGCTGATTGGCTTCGGTATTATTGATGAAAAAGAGGATTATATTTATATAAAAGATATCACTGGTGCAGAGATGGAATTCAATTCGGTTTTCAGAAGAGTGCTTTTTATGTTAGGCTCAATGGCAAAAGAAGGAACTGAAGCCTTAAAAAACAAAGATTATGAAAAACTATCTTTTCTAAGGAATAAGGATTATATGGTCAATTTTAATATCTTCTTTTGTTTAAGATATATTTTTAAGAACGACAAAGAGAATTTGATTGCATATTCAATATTAAATTTGTTGGAAAGTATGAACGATAGAATTGCAGATACTTATGAACATATAGTAGAAAATAAGATTGAGATTAGCAAATCGTTTATTGGCATTTTTGAAGAAGCAAGCAAAATAATCGACGATTTAAACAAGGTATACTATCATCCAAAGAAAGAAGAAAAAATTAGAGTTGTTTCAGAACTAGATAGTAAATGTGATATATTTGAAAAGTTATTAAAAAAAGAATTCTACAAATTGAGCAAAGATGAAGGCATTGCCATATCCTACGTAAATGCGGCAATTGGCACATTAAGGGACACAATCAATTTATTGCTGGTTGAATAGAGGAAATGATGGTTAGAAGTCAAAAATCTAGACTAGAAAAAAATAGAAATCATATTAAATTAGAAGAGAAAATCTGTGGCATACTGTCTTGGGATGACAGGGATATCGAGGACCCGCTAAGAAAAGGGCTGTTTGAAAAATATCTTGATGATTTAGTTGAACAAGAAGAAGATCCAACTGGATTAATAGCCTATGCCTCATTTTATATTTTTGGAAATGATTTGGAAACGATTAATGATATGATCTCAAGATGGAATGCAAATTCAGAAAGAAAAGAATTCGTTAAATATTTGAAATCAAAAATTAAGGAGATAAAAAATATTTCCCGAGATACATTAAAAAAATTAAATTTAGAACACGGATTTAGGCTGCTAATTACTGAGTCCATACTTTCGGCAATGGGAATAGAAATTCGAGACATCAAACAGGTAAGCAAACAAAAAAGTTTTAAAGATTTATATTCAAATGGTGTGACCTATGTGTGGAATAGTATAAGGGATAAAGTCCTCGGTTCGTTTACTAATTTAAAAAAATTAGATGGCGGTAATGTTGCCGAAAGTGGGGTTCCAATGTGTACAACCCCCTATAGAGAACTTATTTTCTTTAAAAGAGAAAAAAGTGGATTAGGTAATTTAAAAAAAGAGTATGTTATAACAAAAATAATAAATGAACTCGTGCCTGAGCTTGTTGGAACAATCCCCCTGGAATTTTTAGAAAATGTGAACTCTTTGGATTCGCTTATAATTTACAGATATCCTGGACGAACAATTCATAAGGCAATTGAAATTTTGGATCAGTTTTTAGATAATCCAAAATATGAAAAAAATAAATACCTTTTTAGAGAATGGTTAGCTGGATTTACTCTTGATGACGCAATAGATACATATGCAAAATTCCAGAATAGGATGTTAAAGTTTGATAAGGATAAATCAAAAGAATCTGGAATAGAACTAGAAACTATATTATATAGCAAAGAATTTAATAAAAAGATAAGGCCTATTTTAGAAAATAAACTGGATATTAAAATAATTTCAAAGATAGAAGAAATCGCCTATGAGTTAGATACAAAAAATAAAATATTTTCTCATATGGACTTGCATAGTCGTAATTTTTTGTTGTGGTCATTCTTTCCGATAGAAAAAAGTCGATATTATACAAATGAGGCGGTAATCGACTTTGGTTCGGTAGGCTTTGCATCAAAATATTATGATATTGCTTTTTTGATTGAGCAACCATCTCTTGCCCTAAGTAGTGCAGCAAAGATAAGTCTTATCCAGCGTTTTATTATCCAATCTGCTACCGAAGAAAATAGGCAGAAAATACTAAAATACATCCATAAAGACGAGGGCGAAGGAGGATATCTACTTGAAAATGCGATTGATGAATACAATAAAACGGCATTATTTGTAAATGCTCAGCTTGGTAGTACCTTTCTAAGTGAAAAAGAGAATTTATCTTTCACAAAAAGCAATGAAATTGTTGCAGAAGGTTTTATTGAAAACATAAATTATTATTATGCAATCTGTAATGGCGAGATTGTTCCAAATTTTAAAGGAAAAGTTTCAAGTATTATATCTCGCTCTTGGGAAGCTTATATGAATTGTTTTATTATATTTAAAACAAATTTGTTAAATCATCCATCTGAAGTTGCATTGCAGAAGAAATATTTAAAAGAATTTTCGAAAACGAATAATATTAATTACTTAAAACAATATGAAAGACAGATCAATGAACGCGTATTTAGAGAGGCAAGAATATTTGAAAGGCAAATATCTCAAGCATTGATATCAACAAATTCGGAATATAAAGAAACTCTTGGGGACATTTTTCCAAAAATTTTCAAAATTTATGATGAATTTATGGATTATTTAAAAAGATATGATGAACCCCCCTTATTTGACTATCCGTTGGATCCATACTTTGGTAATGCGGCAGTTCAGATCTTTAATCAAAATCTCTCTCGTTGCCCGGACACATATAAAAAGATAATGAGTAAAATTGAGGCCAATCCCTTCTTAGAATAAAAAATAAAAAAATTAATCTTTTAGTATTTTTCCGGTTGCCCAGCCAATACCAAATAAAGCTGTCTTTATTCCTGCTAAATATGCTGCGTTTTTGTAATCATGATTTATTGCAGCACAAACATCTGGAATAAGAGACATGAAATAAGGAATCATACTTGTAGCCTTTGATCCAATCCCCATGGTCAAACCAGACGTGGCACTAATGTTCAAAAGAAAACCATCAAGGCCTCCAAAATCACTTGCAACCCCCATCCTATTTAACATAGGAGAGTAATTAATACCAGATACTGCCTGCATTGCTGTAATACCTGCACCAACAGCTATACTCTTTACGTTGTTTAATGCGACATCTTTTATCGTTAAATTTGCCATTTTAGTGTCCTCCAAATTTTGATGATTGCCTGATGAAGTCTTAATTTTTAAATCTTTTGCTTTAAAATAGAATCATTTATAAATGACCACTTAAAATAGGTTAAAGTATGGAACACGACATTGTGCTGATAACTGCAGAGTACCATGACGATCATCCTTTGTCTCCTTCAGGTGTTATTACCAAAGTGCTAGAAGCTAAAGGATTTTCTGTCGGCATAATTGAAAGACCCATGAAAAAAGAAGATTTTGTGAAACTTGGAAAACCTAAATTATGCTTCTGTGTGACTTCTGGATCAATAGATAGCATGCTGAATAACTATACTCCTTTAAAAAAAGAAAGGATTGAAGACAAATACAGCAAAGTAAATAGAATGCCTGATAGAGCAGTAATAGTATACTGCAATAAGGTTAGAGAGTATTTCAAGAATGCAAAAATTGTTATAGGTGGAATAGAGGCTTCATTAAGGAGATTTGCGCATTATGATTACTGGGATAATAAATTAAGAAGAAGTATATTACTAGATTCAAGAGCAGACATTTTAGTGTATGGCAATGGAGAGAAGCAAATAATTGAGATTGCTGAAAGATTAAAAGAAGGAAAAGATCTGAAAGGAATAAAAGGGACTTGTGTTTTGAATAGGGAACTGCCTGCAGGTTTTGAAAAGATGCCTTCAATGAAAGAAATCGAAGATAAGGAAAAATTCTGCAAGATGCAAACAATGTTTTCTAATTATAAGAACTTAGCGCAAGAATATGAAAACAATTATGTTTTACAATACGAATATCCTGAATATACTTCAGAGGATCTGGACTGGATATACTCTTTAGATTATTCGAGAAAGTTGAATCCTAACTCATTATTGAAAATGGCGCAATTTTCTGTTGTCACACATAGAGGCTGCTTTGGGATGTGCAATTTCTGCTCATTATCTTTGCATCAAGGAAATAAAATAATTTCTCGGTCTGAAAAAAGCATTCTTAATGAAATAAAAAAATTAACTAAACATCCAAATTTTAAAGGGGCCATAGATGATCTTGGCGGACCTTCTGCAAATATGTATGGAATGGACTGCAAAATTAAATGCATTAGGGGCTGTTTAGGCTGCGAGAAGCTAGATGTTTCTCATTCGAAAATAATTTCTTTATTGAGAAAAGCTAGAGAAATAAAAGGCGTTAAGAAAATATTTGTCAAAAGCGGAATAAGATACGACTTGGCTATCAATAGCAAAGAATACATCAAAGAAATTGCGGAGCATCATATCTCTGGCTGCTTGAAAATAGCGCCGGAACATTTCTCTGAAAACGTTTTGAAATTAATGAACAAGAAAACAGATAAGTTTGAAGAATTTGTCTCTTACTTTAATGCTGTAAATAAAGATGAGAAACAGGCATTAAGGTATTATATAATGATAGGGCATCCTGGTGAAAACAAGAAAGAGTTTTTAATATTAAAGGAGAAAATAAAAAATCTTAAAAATATAAATCAATTCCAGTTATTTACGCCTACTCCTATGACTATATCTACTTGCATGTATTGGACGGGCTTAAATCCTTTCACTTTAGAGAAAATTGATGTTATATATGATTATAGCGCTAAAAAGCAGCTAAAAAGGGAAATGCTCAAGTTAATAGAGTGAAATTCTTTTATATTCGTTTATAGACTTTACTCCTATGCCCAATGACTCTAAAAACTCATTTTTTAAGAATTCTCTTTCTCACTTCATCATTGCTGACGAGATGAGAATCATCTTGCTTTCTTGCATCTTTTAATTCTTCTTTTGCCCATTCGCTCAGCTCATATTTCTCTTCCATGAGATGCTTTATAAACTCTATTTCTCCCTTTATTTCCTGAAGGTCCCCATATATCTTGTCTAAAGAAACGGATGTCATTTTTTCTCCCTTGCTTTAATTGAAAGAATTGCAGATTTATAATGATTTCGCAGAAAATTCCGGAATATTTTCAGAAATAGAAACAATTTACTTAAGATACTGGAGTTGATAAAGTGAAGTTATTTTAATGAATCTTCAATAATCTTCTTTTCTTCTTCGGTTATTCCGTAGAGCTGGTAGACTTCTTCATCTATTTCTTTATCTATTCTTTCTATCTCTTCTTTTAATTTTGCAGTTTCTGATGTATTTTTGTCACCGAATTCATTGAGTTTTTTATTTAATTGGATTAATTTCTCGACTTTTGTTTTTGTGGAGCCTATGAGTTTGTTGTCAATTTTGATGGGGATACTTTCAATTTCAAAAGTCCTAAGCTCTATAAATCCACCTTGCATAGCTGTTGCGCCAAATTTTTTTCTAGCGTAATACCCAATTAATTTTGAATTCAATATTCCAAGCAAATATTCCAAAGAAATATTCTTGTTTGTTGAATGCAATACATAAACCGTATTTATAGGTAGATGGTTATTATCAAGTAAAATCGAGGCTGTTGGAACATAGCATATTTTTTTCATAAGGATTGCAGGCACATCAACAAGCCAATTCTTATTATTGGCGATTCTTTTAGTTGAGTCGAGAATCCGATACCTTTCTATTTCTTTATTTGTTATACAAATTTCATTTCCTGTTCCAATCTCCTTTGCAGTTGGTTTTGCTCTATAGATACCTATAGCCCTTTCTCCAGTAATTTTGTTTAAAATTTTTTGTTCATTTTTATCAATATTAAACAAAAAGGGTTCTGAACCATCAAGTTCACTTTGTTTTATCTCCGTTGCTTCCCTCTTGTTGAAATCTGCAATGTCTGGCTTCTCAATTGTGATTTTATTCGTTGAGGAATGTGATTTTTGAATTACAAGGATATACGGATATGTAGATGCATCAGAAAAGACCCCCATTTGAGAGACATCTACTACTCTTAATATTTTATTTTCTAAAAATAGTTTCCTTAATGGCATACCATATTTAGTTATTGCAAATTTATTTGGGGTAATGAATGCTAAATATCCTCCTGGTCTTAATAATTTTAGTGCTAGCTCATAGAACAAAACATAGAGGTCATATTGCTGATGTGCGGTTTTATACTTTTTCTCAAAAAATAATTTTTCATTATCTGCCAAATTTCTGTTATTAATGTAAGGAGGATTCCCAACAACAACATCAAACGTACCTTCTTCAAAATCACCTTGCCATTTGAAGGCAGCGGAACCAGCAACTTTTTCATCATCAATCAAAGAATTGCCGTGCCTTATATGCAAATCTACTTCTTTTGGCAATTTTCTATTTTTCTCCGCCGCTTTTAACAATAGGTTCAATTTTGTAATTTCAACCGCTTTCTGATCCAAATCAACGCCATAAATATTATTTTTCAAAATTTCAGTTTTGATGGAGTAATGCCCCTGCTCGTCTAATTTATATTGGCCTGAATCGTTGCCCTTATTTATTATGTAATTTGCCAAATAGTCATATGCCTTAATCAAGAACGAACCTGAACCGCATGCCGGGTCTAGAATCTTTATTTTGCTAGGATCAACTTTTTTATCTTTTAATAATTCACCAACTGTGTTTTTAACTATGTAATCCACAATATAAGTTGGAGTATAATAAATGCCCTGCTCCTTCCTGTGCGCCTGCCCCTCTTTCAGCTGGGCTTTCCCTGATCTTGTCTGAGCAAGAATCTTCCCAAGGTACTGCTCATAAACCTGCCCGAGAACGTCTGAATCAATCCAATCAAAGTTATAGATATACCCTTCCTTTGATTCATAAAGCAAGTAAACAAGTTTCTTTATGCTTTCACCATCGATTATTATTTTGTCACAATCATTGTCATAGTTTGGATCAAACAATCCGCTATTATAAGCCGAATTATATTCTTTGAAAATTTCTTTTAGCTTTGGATATGCTTTGTCCCCTGAGAGGTGCTTAATATCTTCAAGCCGCAAGTCATTTGGTTGTATACCCATATCTTCAGCCCGCCTGATGAAAATAAGCCGGTCTATAATCCTTTGGACAATCTCGTCCTGCTCATTTATGTTATATCTGCCAGGATATTTTTTCTCGATATCATTTGCAATTAATTTTCTAATCTCCATTAAATCTTCCAAAAGCACCTTGTCAATTGTAATTCTCTTTTTCAATCTGCCTTCAGCTTCGGCCTGCTTTAATAATTCATTTTTTTCAAACGATTCTTTCGAAAGAAAGAATAAATCCTGAATTTTTGTCAAATACTCATCAGGATCTCTAAAAACTCTAAATACATTGTTATATGCCTTATCCTGCTCAACACAAAATATTTTCATCTGCTCGAAATTTGTAGATATAGCAAAAGATACATTCTTTCTGGACAATGCATAGGAAACCACCTGCTTGTCTGCTTCATTATTTAATGGGACACCGACTTTCTTGACTTCTAAGAAAAAAACGATTTTTTCTCCTATTTTAAAAGCATAATCTGCTCTTCCTCTTTTATCTCCTCTTCTTACGTTCTGCTGCTTTTCAAAATCCTTCTTTGACCATCCAAGAACACTAATAAACAATTCTTCGACAAGTTTTGTCTCAATGTCTGCTTCAGAAAGTGATTTATATTTATCGCGATTTGCTTTAAAATCTTCGATTAACTTTCTTAATTCTTCTTTCATCTGCTCTTTAGTTAATTGTCCTAAAACCATCTGGTTATTAGAATAAATTTTCTATATTTAAATATTCTTGTTATAATTCTCAATATGCCCCTATTATCGTTCTAAATAGAATAAATTTTAAATATCCCTGCTTATTAACTAATGGTTAAATGGAAGATTTCAAGAAAATAGCCGAGAAATGGCAGAAAAAATGGGAAAAGGACAAGACTTTTGAGGTCAATGAAGATTCTAAAAGAAAAAAGTTCTATTGCTTAGAAATGTTTCCGTATCCTTCAGGTTCAGGTTTACACGTAGGGCACGCCTTCAATTATACAATAGGAGATATTT
>JAGVXY010000011.1 GCA_018303545.1 Candidatus Woesearchaeota archaeon
CCTAGAGGTTCATCATTTTCGTTGCTTTTCCATCTAGAAATGCCAACGATAATGCCTAAAACAACAAGAATCAAAACCAAAACTGCAAATGCAATTTGCAATCCTGTCTTCAATCCTGCATAGTTGCTTTCCTCAACCTGCTCAACAGTTGCGAACAAGTTCATTTCTTTAACTATATTGACACCATCATTCACTCTTAATGTGAACATGTGATCGCCTTCAATGGCTTCTTTGTCAACAGCTATTGAAACTAATATTTCCGCTGAGCTTCCAGGAGTTACAGTAACGAAGCTTGGTTGCAATTTATAAGTTGCCCAAGTTTCTATTCCATCAACTTCAACAGAGTAAAGTTGTGAAGTTTCGCCGATATTGGCAAAAACTACCTTGTATACTGCGCTCTCTCCAGCCTTGACATTTGCAGAGTTTGTATCAACTCTTACAAAGCCGTCGACCTTTTGCTGAACTACCTTGCCTTCAACGTGTATCATTTGAGTTGCTGTTTCAGTTGTGTGGCCTCTGTTGTATGTTACTTTAGTAACAACTTCATAGTCCCCAGTCTTCGCATCCTCAGGAATTACCAAGTACAATTCATTGTTTGAACTTGAATCTTCGCCACCATGATGTTTATCATAGTCGTCTTCAGGTGCTAATTCATCAATGTAATTTCTTGCTGCAATTCCTAATTCCGGAATCTGAACTTCAACCTTTATGTTCTCTTCAACCTTCTGGCCCATATTCTGCACTCTTACAGAAGCGAATATTGGTTTTCCAGCTTGTATTGAAGTATCTGGTCTCAAGATTGTATCTAAGATGCTTATGTAATGCCTTGTCCTGTCGACAAACAATCCATAAGTTATCTCGTTTTCATCTTCGTCATCGAAGACTTCAACATGCAACTTGTAATTATTATCCTCAACATCCATATCTTCAGGTATAACAAAACTTAATGTTTTCTTATAACTTACTCCAGGATTTATCTCAAACATGGATGATATGTCTTCAACTCGATCATACTCGTATCCGCCTATCCAAGCTTTCACTTGAACATCCTTTACTGCGTTACCTAGTACGATTACCTGTATTTCTACCTCACTTCCAGCTTCCAAAGAAACTGTACCGTCATTTGTAACATCAACACCGTCTATCTTAACTTGTGTTATTGAATAGTCCGGAGATGTTGAAACAACATTAGCGGCAGAAACACTTGTTATTCCAAGCACTAGTAAAACTAATGCAACGAATAAACCACAAATGCTTTTTGTTTTCATCTTATTTTTCCTCCCTTAAGATTATTATCTGCCTCTTTTTGTTATCATTCAGCTATAGCCGAAATATATAAACTTAGCGGTAGTAAATTCTTTATAAGTGTTTCGGTTATTCCCTGAAATCATAAAGGTAAACATTACTATAAAGGGAATACGAAATATACCTATTATTCGTAGCCGTCACTCTAAAGACATTAAATCCATAGTCCTCAAAATCTCCATTTAAATCCAAATAAACTTCTTTCCAGAGCGTATCTTGAGGTGTTAATCTTACAGTGGTAGTTCTCATCAGTGTATTCTGCAGATTATTTATTCCTATCTCTACTGTCTGATCCATGTGCCCCGTATTTTCTATTTTTACATAAAATCTTAGTTCATTGCCATTCTGATAATAATCTGTAGCCCTAATAAAGAACTCTTCATTATCTGCATATACCACATCTTCTTCAGTATTATCATGTACACTTTGACATCCAGGATCCTGCATATCTATCAGACCATCTCCGTCATTATCCAAACCGTCTTCACATGCATGAATTATTGTATCATTGATATCCTGCTCTGAATTATCCTTAGAGGAGGTACATCCAGGGTCTAAAGGATAGTCTATCTTGCCGTCTCCATCATTGTCTATACCGTCTGAGCATTGGTAAACTGCGTTATTTTCATCATTATCATTTGCATTTTCACAGCCAGGATCATTGGGATAATCTATTAGGCCATCTCCATCATTATCAAGGTTATCTGAGCATTGTGAGACAAAATTGTACTCATCATTGTCTATTAAACTTAAACAGCCCGGATCATTAGGATAATCAATCAAGCCATCTCCATCATTATCAAGGTTATCTGAGCATTGGTAAACAGGCGGATTATTATTTGTTTCATCGTCATCATACGGATTTGAGCAGCCAGGATCATTAGGATAATCAATCAAGCCATCTCCATCATTATCAAGGTTATCTGAGCATTGATATGAAGTTGAATTTCCATCATCAACATTAATCCAAACAGTTGCCGAATCTGATGCTAAATCATTGTCAAAAACCGTTAAAGTAGCCTGATAAATTCCGATATTATCATACTCATGTTCTACATTTTTTCCAAACCAAATGCTTCCATCTCCAAAAGACCAAAAGTAAAACATTATTTGACCATCTAAATCATACGAAAATGAACCATCAAACTCGACGTTAAATGGTTCAATTCCAGTATTTCCTGGCTCAATTTGTATTATTGCAACAGGCAGTAAATTATTCGAAGTTCCATTGTCCAATACTGTTACTATAAAGGTATCCTCAGACATTAATTGTCCATCAGAAACCTGAACTTTTATCTGTGTTATTCCAACTTGCTGTGGAATTCCAAACACAAGTAAATTTCCATTTTGAATAGTTGCACTAACAATCTCCGGATGAGTATTATCTAGAATTGTGAAAGTAAGCTCTGAATCTTGCTGCTCATTATCGCTGGCAAAATAATCTAATAGTATTGAATTCATAGGCTGGTCAACAATAGCAACCTGATCTGGAATATCAATATGCGGGGGAGTATTAAAACCAGGATTAACTCCATTTATTACTCTGATAAAAGCCCATGCGCCTAATCCCTGATAACCTGTGGCAGTGAAATCAACCTGATAATATCCAGTGTACTGCGGATCATAATTCCAGCATTGCTGCTTGACTTGTCCAGGCATTAAAACAATTGATTCTTTGTTTATTATATCTCTAAGTATCTGAGGTTCATTATAATCCCAGACATTGTTTGCCAAAGTCCATTCATCAATTGCAGGAAAACCTGAAGAAACATCAATTCCATTGCTCGTAGTTAATGAAAAGAAATAAGCCCTAGGCCTTAGGTTTATAGCATAATTATTTTCGTTTTTGTAGTCAACACAGATGTTTGCATTTTCAATATTAATATTGTAAGCGGCAGTTGGAACTTTATACCCGTATGGGGATGAAATCTCCACACCTTGCGCAGAGCTACCATCTCCTGCATCTACTGCTAATACGGCAAACATCAATACAATTACCAGCAAAAATAGTTTATGTAACATTTCTTTGCTGTCAAGTAACAACTAATATTTAAAGCTTTCGAAAGTTGCCACTATAAAGTTTAGACAATACTGAAAATCCCTAAATTAACAACTCCGGTAGATTAGCTGCAGATTTAATAATTCTCCAAGGTCTCTGTTTTTTAAGTTCTTTTTGACCATGTACTGTGCCTGTTAAAACGCCTATTGGTCTTGCTCTTGCTCTCTTCCCTGCCTTAATATCGTATATAGTATCTCCTACCATATAATCTGCTTTCAAATGCAATATTTTTTCAGCCTTCTTTATCTCTTCAGGATTTGGCTTCCCATCGTGAACCTCATCGCCGCCAATTATAACATCAAAAAGCTTAAAGTCTATTTTAGCCCCTTTGAGGAGGGCCATAACTTCCCTATGGCTTGAATTTGAAAGCAATGCCAAATTATAATGTTTTTTTAGTTTAATCAATGCATTTTTTACACCAGGAAACGCCTTAGCATATTTGTGTGTTTTCTTAACAACTAAAGTTCTGTGTTCTTCAACGATCGTAGGAATAATCTTTTTGGGATAACCTAATCGTTCCAAGATTATATGTAAAGGCAACCCAAATAATTTCAAGAATTCCTCATTTGAATGGTCTTTCAGCCTATATTTTTTTAAGGTGGCATGTATAGCAGTCAAATGAACCTTATCGGAATAAATTAAAGTCCCATCAAGATCAAAGCAAATAAGCCTCATTTTTTATAAGTTTCCTCGCTCTTTTAGCATATTTTTTAGGTTTGAAGATGCCCTGTTCGCATACAATTCCTTTTATAAACTTAAATGGTACAGCATCAAAGGCAGGATTCATAATCTTTACCTTCTTCGGCGGTCTTTCCCAAATCTCTTTAATATCTCTAAATTCCATTTCCGTTTTTCTGTCATAATCATATTTCAGCAGAGAAGTAACATGGTAAACTGGCTTTCTGTAATAATGCGCTATCATGGCAATATTCATACTCCCTATTTTATTAAATACTACTTTCCTTACCGCTCCTTCTACGGAGTCCGCTCCAAGCAAGACTAAATCACATTCTTTCAGATATGTCTCTGCAGCAGAATCGACAAAATGTATGGTCTTTATTCCAAAATTAGTGAGTTCTTTAGCCGTCATTCTTCCTTGAAATCTCGGCCTTGATTCAGTGCAGTAAACAGTAATATTTTTCTTTTTAACTTCTTTCAAAACGGCAATCACAGAACCAGAATGGCAGTGCGTAAATATTTTGGAATTATTTCTTATTAACTTAGCCCCATTAATAGCAATTCTTTTCTTCATCTCTTTCATATAATGCACTGCAACAGGAAAATTCTTCTTTGGATCCTTAGTCACAAAACGAACCAAGTTCCTTAGGGCTGGTTCAGTAGGTCTTAATTTCAATATTTCGTTGGGTCTATTCTTCTTAGTTAACGCAAGAATTCCCGCCAAAGCAACCCTATTTGCCCCCTGAATCTCTAAGTTCTTAATCTTTCTCTTTATTTCATTAAAATTCATATACTTAATAATATTAAAAGAAATTTATAAGCTTTGTTATTTTAAAGTGAAACTATACTCACTCCAGCAGTGACTTCTTATTGATCTTACTTTTTACTTTATTTATTTCTTCATCTAGCTTATTCAGTTGTTTATTTATTTTATTTAAAGAGATATTGCCCGACCTATTAATCGCTCGGGGTTCAGGTATTTCCATATTAATTTCATTTTTTTCAACAATTTTTTTTGATGGTGCTAATTTCATCTTTTTCTGATCTGCAACTTCTTCCCATGAAGGCAACTCCTCAGGTGCTCCATTATTAATAATGTCCATTTTATTTCCTCCAAACTTCATATAATTAACTACAATTAACATAATTCTCTTTAGTATATAAATCTTTTTTTATAAATTCAGCAAAACCTTTTTAAATTGCTCTAAACCCTAAATTCACTATGTTAAGAAAACTAATACTTACAGTAATGGGTCATGTAGATCATGGAAAAACATCTATACTAGATTTTATTAGAAAGACCTCTGTTTTCAAAGGTGAAGCAGGAGGTATAACCCAGATGATTAGCTCTTCGGTATTATCTTTAAATCAAATTAAAGAAGTCTGCGGCAAACTTTTAGAAAATAAAAATATTACTATTCCCGGTCTAATAGCAATAGACACACCAGGTCATGCTGCATTCTCTTCATTAAGAAAACGTGGAGGTTCTTTAGCAGATATCGCAATTTTAGTAATTGATATCAATGAAGGCATAAAGCCTCAGACGATAGAAAGTTTAAATATATTAAAACAGTCTAAAACCCCATTTATCATAGCGACAAATAAAATTGATTTGATAAACGGATGGCATTCAAATAAAAATTCATTTATCTTAAAAAACATCGAATCACAAGGCCCTTCAGTTCAAACAAAATTGGATATGCAATTATACGAAATTGTTGGGAGATTGCATGAGGAGGGATTCCCATCAGAAAGATTTGATAGAATTGATGATTATACAAAATCCATAGCAATCGTTCCGTGTTCAGCTTTAACCGGTGAAGGTCTTCCAGAATTATTAATGGTAGTCACGGGATTAGCTCAAAAATATTTAGAGCAGGATTTAGAATTCAATGCTAATTCTCCTGCAAAAGGTACGATTTTAGAAGTTCGTGAGCAGAAAGGAGTCGGCCAGGCAATTGATGCAATAATTTATGATGGACAAATTAAAGTCAATGATATCATTGTAATAGGGGGTATTGATGGGCCCATAGTTACAAAAATTCGAGGCTTGTTCGAGCAGGAAAAAAGCAAATTAAACTCTGTAAAAAAATCCACTGCTGCAGCAGCTATAAGAATTTCAGCACCAGACATTGATAAGGTTATTTCTGGTATGCCCTTCGTTGTAGCTATAAATATTGAAGAGGCTAAAATTCAAGTTCAAAAAGAAATTCAGGATATCACAATAGAAACAGAGAAAGATGGAGTTGTTATCAAAGCAGATAGTTTGGGTTCTTTAGAAGCGATGATTAATCTTCTTAAAGATAAAAAAATAACAATAAAACATGCTTCAATCGGCCATATTACTAAAAAAGACCTTTCATTAGCAGAATCAGCAAAAGATGAAACAAATAAAGTCGTTTTAGGTTTCAATGTCAATTCTCAAGATTTAAACCCTGAAGTTAAAATTATAACTCATGATATAATTTACAGAATAATTGAAGAGTACCTTAAATGGAGAGAATCAAAGCAAAAAGAATTAGAGACAATCAAATTAGAAAAATTACCAAAGCCATTTAAAATAAAAATATTAAAGGGGTGTATTTTTCGCCAGTCTAATCCAGCCGTTGTCGGCATCGAAGTCCTTGGTGGTACTATAATTGTAGGATCTCAGATAATGCTTGCCGATGGAAAAAGACTAACTGAAGTTAAATCGATGCAGGAAGACAAAGAAAATGTGCATGAGGCAAAGAAAGGCGCTCAATTAGCTATTTCACTTCCCAACATAACTTGTGGCCGCCAAATCGTAGAAAATCAAATTTTATATTCAGACATTAATGAAGAGGAATTCAGACAGTTAAAGGTAATGAAGAAATACCTTTCAAAAGATGATGTCGAAGTTCTTAAAGAAATAGCCAACATAAAAAGGCAAGACAATCCCGTCTGGGGCGCTTAAAAAAACAGAAATCTTTATAAAGGAATAACCAAAGATAATTACAAAGGTGTTATAATATGACTGAATTAAAAATTGTGATAAACGATACCAAGACAGGAAAAAGCTATGCAAAGACAGCAGAAGATGACAGCTTTTTAGGCCTCAGATTAGGTTCTAAGATTAAAGGCGATGTTATTGGTTTAGATGGCTATGAATTGGAAATTTCTGGTGGAAGTGATAATGCCGGTTTTCCTATGGTCAGAAAGGTCAACACAACAGCAAGAAAAAGAGTATTGCTTACATGCGGCCCTGGAATAAAGATAAAGACTAAAGGAGCTAAGATCCGAAAGTCAATCCGTGGCAGCATTATAGCTGACGATATCAAGCACTTAAATTTAAAAGTTATTAAGTATGGTTCTAAGAGTCTTGAAGAGTCTTTAGGCATAGCACCAAAAGAAGAGAAAAAAGAGTAAATTCTTTAATTATGTTTTTTTAATAAGCTATTTTTCTAGATAATAAATTAAAGTATAAATAAAGAAGAATAAAAAGAAAAAAAATTAATGCTTTCCGATGAAAAGCAATTTTATGAAATACAATGCGATTGCTATCAAAGCAATATCTCCAAGTATCCAAATTGTGCTTGACGATCCGGAGGTACCGTTTTTCAACTTGTCAAGCCAACTGGCCTTAGCTTCGTTTGCTTCAATATTCAATGCAGCTGCGTCAGTAAAGACAATCTTTCCGTCTTTTTTAGCCACAAAGTTTATGCTGAAAGTTCCTTCAACATCATCCTTTATTGCCATGTCGAAGTAGATTGTGCTTACCTGCCCCTTTGAGAGCACGACTGTTTTCATCTTAGGTGCCTGAAGAGTAAACTCATCTGTGTTAGCTGCCTCAACCGTAAATTCATTGAAGCCCAGCATATTGCTTGTAATCTTTACAGGTATGCTTACTCTCTTTCCAGCAACTGCAGAATATTCATCCTGCAAAACCTCAATTGTAGCATCGCCTAATATTACTGTGTTGTCTGCATCATCATCTACAACAACATCATCTTCAGTCTGTCCTTCAGCAAGTATTCTTACTTTCTTTGTGAAAGCTTCGCTGTTCTTGTCGCCATCATCGCAGTATGCGGTGAAAACAATTTCATATTCTCCAGCCTTTACATTACTTGGAATCTTGTAGCTGATTGAGGCAGTGTAATCATCACTATCGCCCGCTTTTTCAAGATCGAATGTATTGCTTTCAACA
Source organism: Candidatus Woesearchaeota archaeon (assembly GCA_018303545.1). GTDB lineage: Archaea > Nanobdellota > Nanobdellia > SCGC-AAA011-G17 > JAGVXY01 > JAGVXY01. Next base: position 8,208 of record JAGVXY010000011.1, read on the forward strand.
AGGGAATTCTCAATTCCAAGAATTTCCATTGTTACATATGAATCATCTTCATCTGAAGTGCCTATGTTAAGTACATCCACACTAGCAGACAACAATGAACCAACAGTTACTGCACTAGAAACCTTTACATCTTCAACAATCACCTGATGTTTGTTTCTTTCCAACTTTATTGGAATTTTAACATAAGAACAGTAGTCGCTTTCATCGCCTTCTTCATAAGCTTTTACATACATATAAAATGTATCGCTACTATCAAGGTCATAGTCAAATGGCACTTGAAGAGTCATATCAAAAGTTTCACGTTTACCTTCATCAATTGACAAACTATCAGATTCAACAGAGTCTCCGACCTGCTCATCCTGGTCTATGTTATAGATGAATGCTTCGACAATCACGCTGTCCATGTCTTCATCATTATCATTTCTTACTTCTGCACCAATATGAATTATTTCTCCAGGTCTGAACTTGTCTCCAGAATCAGGTTCATCGGTAGTCAATTTTAACTTGCCCATTATTCCGTCATCACAGATTTCAGGTTCAACTTCAATTCTCAAATTGAAGCTTTTTACTATTCCATTCAAGGTGACATTCACAGGTACAACATATGTGCCATATTCTACATTATCGGCAACATTAACAGTGAAAGTTATATCCTGAGTCAATCCGCCGTTAATTGAGAACGAAGTTGGTGCATGCGTTATTGTAATCTTATGTCCTTCTCCATCATCAACGCTTGTCTGATAATTTATTGCGGTAGGTGACAAAGGCACATTGCCTGTATTCACTATCGTTATTTTACCAGTAGCGCCGGTTGTATCAATCTGAGTTGAGATAGTTACATCTGAATCACTCAAAGTAAAGCTTACGTCTGGCAGTACAGTAACTAACAAATTGAAGCTGTCCGTATTGCTGGAATCAGCTGTATCGGTAACAGTCACAGTACTTGTATATACGCCCTGGGCAACATATTGCGGCACGTTCACTGTCAGTATCATTGCTTTTGTAGTTCCAGCAGTAACAACTGTACTTGAAGGCCAAGTTATGTATAGCCCGTTTGTAAAAGCAGTATTAGTAAATGAAACAACCATATCTGTAGCACCACTGTTTGCAACATTAAAGTTGGCAGCTATGCCACTACTATGGTTACCATTCACAGAAACACTTGCTTCAACAACATTTAGAGTGCCCACTGCGCTAGCCACGCCTGCAAAAGCAAGCATAACCAATGCCATTATAGCACCCAATAATATTTTTCTGATCATTTTTTTGGTACCCCCTATCAATATTATAGATAGTAGACTCCTTCGTGATAGGTCCCTATATTTAAAGGTTACGGTCTGAAATTAACATCAAGTAGTAAAAAACAGAAAAGAAAAGCTTTAATTACCGAAGCAGCATAACAAATCCATGGCCTTTAGCAAGCAATTAGCAATAATATATCCAAATAGGGAGTTCGGAGGAATCTATAGCCTAGGGCCCCTAATCCTCTTTAACATCGTGAACAAAATTCCCGGATGGAGATGCTCAAGGCAGTACCTTGACAGCAATAACTTAAAAGGAATAAATCTAATAGGCTTTACAATGCAGTATGAACTTGATTTTTACAATTTTGAGAAAATACTTCTAAAAAATAACATTTCATTGGAAAAATCCAGAAAAGAGATTATATTCGCAGGTGGTCCCTGCGTCAATACTAATACAAAACCAATGGAAAACTATATTGATTTCTTCATTTTAGGCAATGTTGAGAATGTAATTAGTAGTGTGTTAGAATTATATACTAACAATAAAGATGAATTTTTAAAAAATATCTCAAAAATCAAAGGGGTATATATTCCCGGTTTAAACAAAAAAATCGATAATTTCGACATTGATTTAGACAAGATAGAATATCCCATTTTACAACCATTTCCTGATAGAATAACAGAAGAGTTTGTATTCGGCAGAGTTTTTATGCTTGAAATTGAAAGAGGTTGTCCTTTTGCTTGCAAATTCTGCCTTATGAAAAAGTTTTATGATAAAGTTCATTATAGAAGTTTAGATAATATTAAACAGATAATAGATCAGGGAGTAAAAATAAACAAAGTAAATAAGATAATCATATATTCGCCTTCATTCACGCATCCAAAAAGGAAAGAAATATTAAAATACATTCTGTCTAAGGGATTAGAATTTTCTGTTCCATCATTAAAGGTAGAATATGTTGATAAAGAGCTTTTAGAATTAATTAAAAATGGTGGTCAAAAGACCTTAACTGTGGCCCCAGAGTGCAATGAACTTTTAAGAAAATCAATAGGAAAAGATATATCCGACGAAATATTCTTTAAATTTATAGATTATGCAAATTTTTACAATTTTAAAAAAATCAAATATTATATGATGATTGGTCTTCCTGAACAGACAGAAAAGGACTTAGGAGAATTAGTAGATTTCATAGAATTATCAAAGAAAAGATTCAAGGGGGAATTATACGTTTCTATCAATCCGTTCGTTCCTAAACCAGGCATGCAATTTGAAAACCATATATTTGATAAAAAATTAATCAAAAAGCAGCTTATGTTCTTGAAAAAACATCTTAAAGTCAAATTCAAAGTTGCAAATATCAATTTATCTCATAAAGAATGGCTTCTTGCTAATTCATCTGATTTCAGACAGATTTAGGGAATATTTTTATATACCCAAAATAAATCCATTTCAAATATGGATTATAAATTACTTGTTAAAAAAACAGGAATTCTACTACATTAAATTGAGTTAATTCCACTCATTGACCTAAAGTTATTTAAAGAATTAAATTAATAACGAATTAATGAAATATGAACATAAATTAGGTTTAAGAGTCATTTTAGCCTTAATCTTAATTTATCCTGTTTTCAATTTTATTATAACCCCATTAACCAAATATTTGGTATATTTCATTAGTCTCACTTTTTTCAGCATTTCATTAAATAACAACATTTTTCAGCTTGGAAATTATCACTTAGAATTCGTTAGCGCCTGTGCAGCAATTTCAGCATATTATCTAATCTTCATTTTAGTTATATTCACTAAAGATTTAAGTTTTAAAAATACATTTAAGATATTCTTCACCGGGGCTTTATTAATCCTTATAATGAATTTATTGAGAATAGAGTTAATGTTTTTTATTCTAACCAATTATAGTTCTAATCTTTTCGATAAGGTTCATCTTTTCTTCTGGGAAATTGTTTCAACACTATATGTTGCAGGAGTTTGGATATTCCTAGTCAAATACTACAAGATAAAAAGCATACCCTTCTATAGTGATCTAAAAAAACTGATTAAGCGATAAATTTGATTAAATCAGTCGGCCTATCAATAAAACCACAAGGATTCCTGCAGTATTAAGGGTAAAGGATAATAATACAAAGAGTCTTGTCGAAATTGAATGCGAAATAGCAAACAAAGAAACACCAATTTCATCAGGCAAGGGGGAAGCAATTATAAATCCTGCTAAGACTGGGATGAGATATCTTTTTAGTAAATGAGGAATTTTTTTATCAATTCGGTATATTGCCTTTTCTTTAGATAACCTTTCAATCTCATCCGAAAAAGAAAATCGAATAAATTTAAAGATTATCAAATCTCCCACCAATGCCCCAAAGCCTGAAATAAACCCGGCCAATAGAAGATTATATTGTCCAGATATTATCAGTAAAATTGCAGTGGCAGGCGCAGCTGTAAAACCATATGTAAAGAATATCCCTAATAAAAAAAGCCCAAAATATCCAGAAATAATTAAAAAGTTTTGAAATGGCAAAAAATCTCTTCCTGAAAATATTAAATAGGCAATAACAAATGTAATCCCAAGAAGAATCAGTTTAGGGTATTTTATTTGGGATAAAAATTTTCTCATAAAGTTATCATATTTCGAGGATTAATAAAATTTGCGGGTTAAATATCGATATTATCCTAAACTTCGGAAAAAGGGCAGATTAATGAAAAAATTTAAAAAGTAATAAAGCCACATTATCTCCAGAGGAGGTGGAATATGGTAGAAACACAACTAATGGTATTGTTTGCCGTTCTAGGCTCTCTTATAGGAATAATGTACGCTTTAAGAAGAATCTTTGGAATGGAGAGATCAATTTTAAGAATGGAAGAAGTTATTCTAAAAATAGAAAAACTTCAGGTAAAGAAAAAGAAAAGATGATTTTTTATTTATATTTTTGATTAGCCTCATTCAATGATTCGGGGCTTCCTATATCAAACCATTTTTTCTTCGTTACAAATCCAAAAACATCCACCCTATCAGATAACCATGCAATATAATCTCCAGCTTTGTCAGTAGAAAGTCCTAATTTCACATATTCCTCAATATATTTTAATGTATCCTTTGGAAAAAAATATACTAATGTTGCAGCCAAAGTAGAACTTGGATTTTGCGGTTTCTCAAAAAAGTTCACTATTTTATTATTTTTGTCAAGCTCGACAATTCCATATAACCTTGCTTTTTCTTTTGAATTAACATCATAAAGCGCAATTTTTGTTTTTCCCGGCATGAATGAAACAAAATTTTTCAAGGAAAAGTCAAATATATTATCTCCGCCGATTACAATCAAATCTTCATTGATATTTAATTTTTTTATTGCATAATATATATCGCCTATTGATCCCTTTTTTGTTTCCAGTGTTTTGACACCATTGCTTATCACTTCGACATTTTTCTTCCAGGACCATTTTTTAAAAGTCTCATAGAACTTCTCATTGGACATTACATAACAATCTAAATCATCAAATCGCTTATCTAGAATATAATCTAAAATAGGTCTTCCAGCAACCTCAAGTAAAGGTTTAGGTTTATCTAACGCTAAATCCCCCAATCTTGTACCAAAACCAGCAGCTAAAATCAAACATTTCATGTTATATCTTTAGAATATCATAAAGGCTGCAGTTTTTAAATCTTACGCTCTCGGGATTGTTAAAATAGCTCTTTCCTATTCTTTTGTCCAGCATCATACCTTCAAACACATCAGGGGCATTTGCCCCTACAAATTCAGCGATTTTAATTAACTGAGCGCCATATGCATCATGCACATCCATATATCTATTGCATATTCTTTCAATTTCCAGTGTAGAAAACTGATTTGATCCCTTGCCAAGTCTATAGGCTCCCGAAGTTAATTTAAATTTTTCTTCAGTAAAAAAATTCCTGCCGTCAATTACTATTTTATTTTTTAAATCTCCAGATTCAACTGCATGGAATTCTTCCCAGTCAGTTAATAGCATTATTATTTCTGCATCCAGCACGTTTCTAAAATTGCTGCAATATTCTATATTAGGAAAAATCTTCAAAAAATGATTCATTGCTTTTGGATCATAGCACCTGATATTTGCCCCTTTTTCGATTAAGTTTTTAGTAATATTAATTGAAGATGCTTCTCTAATGTCATCAGTATTCGCTTTAAAAGCCAGTCCCAATAAGCCTACTTCTTTTCCTTCAATATTTCCTATCATTTCCTTAAGAACTGAAACAGCCAAACCTTTTTGTATTTTATTTACTTCTTCAATGGATTCAATCAAACTTGAATATAATCCATTGGCCCGGAAAAATGCAGCAAATTCTTTTACGTCTTTAGGGAAACATGACCCCCCATATCCCAGTCCAGGATTTACAAAAGCCTGAGGATTTATTTTCTTCAGTTCTCTGCTAACTTGCCAAATATCATGATGTGGAAATAATTGAACTAATGCATTGACAATTATTACATTTCCTCCATTGAACAAAGGTAACATTGTTTCTCTTGCCCATTCGTTTTTATAACCTAATACAACTCTATCTGGAAACATACTATCCTTCATTGCAGCGCCTTGTTTCAAAAATTCAGGATTTGAGACAACTTCAAAGTTTATTGAAAGATTTCGTTGATTGAGTCTTTCGCGGATAATTTCAGTAACTGCTTCCGTAGTTCCAACGGGTACTGTGCTTTTATCAACTATAACAACATTATCTTTCATAATCCCATCGCCAATCTCTTTTGCTACTGAATAGATAAATTGCATATCGACAGAACCATTATCTTTTGAAGGAGTTCCTACTGCAATATATACAACATCTGCTTCATTCAATGCAGAATTATCTGCTGTAAATGTTATTCTATTACCATATTGTTTAAGTAGTTCTTCTAAGCCAGGTTCAAACATAGGCACTTCGTTATTTGCCAAAGAAAAAATTCTTTCTCGATTTGAATCAATACCTGTAACGTCATTGCCCAACTTAGCCAAAATAACTGCCGTTGGAATACCCACATAACCCATCCCTTTTATTGCAATTCGCATATTAATACTTCTTTAAACAAAAGAAATTTATATATCCCACTAATATCCTACTTTTTCCGATAATTATAAATACTACTTGGATTAGATTAAAATTATGACTAAAGAAAAAGTATCTGTAACAATTGAATCATCTATTCTAAAAAACGTTGATGCTACCATTGATAATGTTTATATAAGAAATCGTTCTCAAGCTATAGAAAGGCTTATAGAAAAATCCATCGGTAAAAGCAAGATTGCAGTTATTTTGGCTGGAGGCGATGAAGAGAAAATAAAAATTTCTGAAAATGAATATAGATTCACTGCAAAAATAGGTTCTAAAACCTTAGTCGAAAGGCAAATCGAAAAACTTAACGAATCAGAATTCAATAATATATTCATTGTTGCAAGAAAAAAGATTATAGCCAAAATATTTGAAATCTTGGGTGATGGCACAGAATTAGGTGTAAATGTGGGGTATATAGAAGAAAAAAATTCTTCAGGTTCAGCCGATTCCCTTAAATTAATTAAAGGAAAAATTAAAAGTCCATTTCTGGCATTTTACGGAGATATATTATTCGATAATGTAAACATAAAAGAGCTTTGGAATCAGCATAAAAAAACAAATGCCTTGACAACAATCATGCTCACAACATCAGATAGACCTTCAGAAAAAGGCACGGTAAGAATGGAGGGTTCAAAAGTTTTGGAATTTATGCAGAAACCAGAAAAATCTGAAAATTTCCTTGTGTTTTCTCCCATCTTTATTTCAGAGCCGGAATTGTTAAACGTAGAAGGTAGTTCATTGGAATTCGATATTTTTCCCAAATTGGCCAAAAAAGGTCAAATAAATGGTTTCTTAAGTTCAGAGAAAGAAAAGCACATTCACTGCAAAGAAGATACGATATAATGCTTAAGCTATTACTGACAGTAATCAAAAAGCATTTGATTTAAAGATTGAGTATATGCGGGATCACTATATTTTTCAGGAATAATTATATGGTAAGTCCGAGGTATAAAAAATTTAGACTCGAAAGTTTTTAAAATACCTTTGACTTGCTGAATAACCTCACAAAAAAATATCCTCTCATCAAGCAATTTTTCAGAAGAGGAATACGGCAATTTTTCAGCACCAAGACTTTTACACATTTCAAAATATCTTTTTGCTTCAACAAGATTATTTTCATTTCTAAATTTTTCTCCGCAGGAGAATAGAAAATTGCTTTTATTAAGATAGAGGTTGTTAGTTTTAATTTCAGAGTATTTATTATCAATTTCAAAGATATCTAAACCCATTGGAATATTCAAAATTATGCTTAAAAAATCTTTATAATCATTATGATTGCCACCATAAGACAATGCGTAATTTGATGATAAAACATCAAGTTTAGACCCATAAATCCCTGTGATAAGCGCATTTGAATCATCAATAGTTGCATCAATAAATGTGATGTGGGGTTTAGTTTTAGAAAAATCTACCATCAGAGTATACGCATGCTGCATTGCAATAGAAGAGACAGAATAAAATTTATATGCATTTAATTCTCCACAAATTTCAGAGAAAAAATCATGTATAGAGGGAAGTAGCTGCTGACTCATAACCCCGCATATATGCTTCCTCATTTCCAGCTTTTCTTCAACAGGTAGTTCAATAAAATCATCAAAATCATTACGGAATAAGAGATATTTTAAATAATTTTTAGAATCAATTCCATGAATTACTTTTCTAAAATAATTCGTTGATTTTTCAGCAAGCTCAATTTCAAAAAAAGGCGCCTCTCCTGGGGACAATTCATTAATTTTTTTTGCAACAGTCTGTTTTGCAAGATAAAACTCTCCAACATGCCTACTGTCCGTTTTATTAAAATCATAGTTAAATTCCTTCAAAAAACTTGCAAAATCATCAGTAAAAAGATAATCAAAAGAATTAGACTCGACTCGGAAATTAAAGGCAGTAAAATCATTGCTAAAAATATTTTTTAGCAGTAAATATTCAAATTTCTGCCTATTCGCAATTTTATATCCCCCTTTATCAATAAGCAGATTTAATTTATCTTCTATGCCTGCATGTTTTAATTTTTGTGCCGTCGGGATAAAATTGTCAAAAGAAACAATGTTAAAATATTCTTTAATATCTGAATTTTGAATAATATATTTTATGGGTGCCTCATCAAACCTTTGTATTTTTTGCATATATGACATTTTACTGAAATTATTTTTAATTTCATAAAAATTAAGCATTTCAATGGAAGAATAAGCAAAAAATGCAAGACTGCCTAGAAATAAAGGCAATTTAAGACCCTTCCAAATCTGTCTCAAAAAAATACCCATTCTTCTTAAATTAAATCAATGAACTATATAAAATTGCCTAAAAAAGATAAAAATTTATAAATGAAAACCGTTTCAATAGAGCTAGACACGCGGGGGTGCCGGAGTGGTCAAACGGGATAGGCTCAAGATAAAATTGAGCTATGAGGTCATTTTCATGGCCAATGACATAAGAAACCTATTGACTTAGTGTCTACGCAGGTTCGAACCCTGTCCCCCGCATTTATTTCTATAAATTGAATCGCGCACTACATATTTATTTAAAATATCAGGTGTGTAAAAGAGAAATCGAGATAATTTATTCTAATTTATGCAGCCATTTAGAAGCCAGTTTATACTTTTTATTAAAAAGAATCGAACCTGCAACAATAGTATCTGCCCCTGCATTTACAATTTTTTCTACAGTATAAGGGCGGATTCCACCATCGACCTCAATTTCAATAATTTTTATATTCCGTTGGTCATAAAATTTTCTTAAATTTTTAATTTTATTATAAACATTTTTATCGAATTCTTCCCCTTTTACACCAATTTTTGTTCCCATTAGGGTCACTTTGTCCACTTTCGTGAGAATATCTTCAAAATGTTCTATCGATTCGTTTGTATTAATGACTATCCCTGCCTTCAAACCTAATCTTTTTATCTTTTTTATTAAGTTTATAGCACTATTAGTAGATTCGGGATGGAATGCGATTAAATCAGAACAATCTTCAAACAGTTTTAAAAAGTTATCTGGATTATTAACCATGAGGTGAATCTCAAAAGGCAATTTGGTTTTTTGCTTTAATGCTCTAATGAGATCCGGAAAAAACAAAAGACTATGGACATAAAGACCATCTCCTACATCAAAATGAAAATAATCAACATATTTCTCTATCTTTTTTATTTCATCTCCCAAATCTGTCAAATCCGCAGACCATAATGATGCAGAAACTTTTACCATCTAAATGTTAAATATGGCAAGGTTTATATATATTTCTAACGTATACCTTTTTATGGATACAGTTCAAAAATTGAAACGATTTAATGAAAGAAATGAATGTAAATATGAGGCACTTTAGTTAAAATGGATTTTTTAATAATGAGGCATGGAGAAACTGAAAGTAACAAAAAAAATTATGTGCAGGGACAAACTAATGAATCTTTGAGTGATATAGGCATTAAACAGGTTAAGAGGCAAATTCCCTATCTTAAAAAACAGAAAATAACCTTAATATTATCAAGTGATTTACAGCGCGCAAAGGAAACCGCAAAAATTATTTCCAAAACTTTGAATATTAAAGTGAGATATATGAAAATTTTGCGCGAAAAGAATAATGGAAGATATACAGGGAAAAAGTCTGCAGAAATTAATTGGAATAATGTAAACGGTGACTATGAACATCGCAAGGCCCCAAAAGGAGAAAGCCTATTTGAAGTACTTCAAAGGGTAAAACAATTTTTAGACATTATTAAAGAACAACAACAAAAAGAAAAGATAATTGTAATATCACATGGAACATTTTTAAAACTTATAAAAGGATATCTTGCAAAAAAGAATATTAAAAAATCCATAGAAAATATAAAAATAAAAAATGGAAAAGTCATGAAAATAAAATGTTAAAGTCTCCATTTTTAAATGAAGCTAGGACGATTGTAAAGATATTATTAAGTAACAAATTAGTGAAAAATAATGTTATTGCTATTTATACAATGGGGTCTTTTGCAGAAGGAATAGTTAAAAAATCTAGTGATATAGATTTAAACATTTTTATAAATCGGGCAGACTATAAAGATTTAACCCTACTTAAAAAAGCAATTGTGCAAACAGAGAAAAAATGTGGTCGCAAAATAGACACTAATCTTATCTCAGAAAAAGAAGTGAGAGAAGGGATTATTGGTAGTCGCGTATTTCCGCATAAATATAGACATGCCTTACTTATTTATGAAATAAAATACTATAATTGCTTATTATATGGTAAAAATATCTTGGCTAAAATAACTTTTAATTATGATGAGCTTTTTGAAGAAACCATTAAACTATTATTAACCTTAGGATATAGACTAAGGAAGCTTTATCTCGCAACGGCAACAATTGCCGAAACTAAAAAGCAAGCAGTAAAATTTGCAACCTATGCCTGCAAATTTGCTTTAATAAACAAAGGGATATTTGTTTACAATGATAAAGATGCAGAAAGATATTTTATGAAATATTTCTCATACCTTGAAAATGTGAGCATTATTTCTCAATGTTTTGAAATAAAAAAGACAAAAGAGTTTAACATATCAAATAAAATGTTCGAAACAGTTATTAATTTTATTGAAAGATTGGCAGAAGACAGACTTGAAGGCTTTAAAAAAGTTAAGAAAAATAGTAAGATTTTATTTGTTATACAAAATAAGAAATTGAAAAATGAGATACTAAGTTTTCTTAAGAAAGAATGTCCACAAAGTTATATAATCAAATGGAGCAGAACTTGTCCTACAAGCATCAGAAATTGTATTTTGGTAACAGACAACAAAGATTTATTAAATAGACAACATATAATTCCCCTAATTTTATTTATAGAAAAAAACAGACTACCTGAACCCTCTTCAAGATATGATTACTTTATAAGAGATGTGGAAGATTTGAAAATACTCTTTAAACCATTTTAAAATGCAAAAAATAAAAATCAATTTTGACCAGATAGTTAAGAAATTCATAGGGGAAGTGGATTTATCTAAACCCAAACATAAACAAAATTTCTTCCTTATATTTACTGGAATTCCTGGAAGCGGAAAAACAGCCATAGCTAAACACCTTTGTAAGACGAGTTCATATGTGCGGGTTAGTAGTGATGATATTAAGAAGTCTTTAATAAAAGAAAATTGTGAATTTAGCCTAAAAGATGTTTTTAAAATTCAGAGAAATATCTTTAAATATTTGCTTGAAAAAAAAGTGAATATCATTTCAGATAGTAACAGTGACTTAACCAAATATCGAAATTCGCTAAAAAAATTAGCTAAAAAATATGGTTATACCCCAATTAGGCTATATTTGGATATTAGTTTAGATAATGCAAATAGCCGGATTATTGCAAAAAAACAGATTAAAAAATCAGATAAAATATATAAGAAGATTAAGAGATTTAATCAAATCTTAGAAATTCCAAGAGTTGCTAAAAAAATTAATTGTAATCTCTCTATGGAAGAAGTATTTGAGCAAGTTGATAATGCTCTGCATTTTTTAATGCATAAAAAACGAAAATTATAAAAACTAATGCCCTTTTTTATAAGACATGATTCTTATTTTGTCGGGCGGAGGAAAACCGGAAGAGACCAAGGAGACAGATAGATATTTTGTTGATTTGATCCCCAAGAATAAAAAGATTCTATACATTCCTATTGCTAAAAAAACGCGACCTTTTGAACAATGTTTTCAATGGCTAAAATCTTGTTTGTCATTTTTCGGCTTTAGTAATATTGAAATGTGGACAGACTTATCAGAAAAAAATATCGGTGATTTGAAAAAATTTAGTGCAATTTATATTGGGGGAGGCAATACATTTAGTTTGCTTGATGATTTGAGAAATATGGACTTTTTAAATGTACTAAAGGAATTTATAGAAAATGATGGCATTGTATATGGTAGTAGTGCAGGAGCAATGATTTTAGGGAAGGATATCTCTACTGCATCATATATTGATAAAAATGAGGTTAATTTAAAAAACACAGCCGGAATAAATTTACTTAATGATTATTCTATTTATTGCCATTATCAAGAAAAGGATGATGTGTTAATTAAAAAACTTCAACAAAAGAAAAAACTTAAAATCCTTGCCTTACCTGAAGGAGGAGGAATAGTATTTAAGGATGGACAGATGACAAATATAGGGGAGCAACCATTGTTTGTTTTCGAGTTCAATAAAGCAAAAAGAAAAATTGCGCCCAAGGAAAAAATATAGATTTAAATTATTTTATTATAGACTTGTTCTGATAAGGGATCGTTTAATTTGCCTTTTAGATATAATGATATATTTTTACGATTTGTAATTAATTTTAATAAATTAAATGAGTTATATTCATTTATTTTTTGTATTAAATCTTGGTCCTCATGAGTTTTTTTAATGGCTATCTTATTTGAAAGAGATTGATTCCAATCGGAATTTTTATGTTTCCAACTTAAAGAAGATAAAAGTAAAGCTCGATTAAATTCAGGACTTATGTCTTGATATTCTCCCTTCGTTATGTTCTCTATATTCCTAGGATTAATTATATATGAAGGAAGTATCAATTCAACATTATTATTCTTTTCAGGATTTAATGAATAATATAGTGCATACGTTAAAGAAATTTGCCAAGCAACATGATTACTTCCTATTATATGTATAGCCATAGACTCCGATCCATATGCTAATCCATCCAAACAATTTTGCCACCAGAAATCGACATCTAGACCGTATTTTTTTCCGCTTATGGCCGTATATGTGGGACAATCTCTATTATGTCTCGAAACTAAAAATCTATTTTTTTGTATATGTTTTATATGTGTTTCAACTTCTTTTTGCATAAAGTCAGGAATAACCTTTGGGGGCACTATTGTTTTCGGGTAGGTGATAGTTAAACAATCTTCTCTTAAGGGGATTACAGGTGTTTCACAAAGCTTACAGACCATATTATCTCCATATGTAGAATAAAACCTTGCTTTGGGATTTGGTTCTACTTCATTCAACATTTCTACTTTACCACATTCACACCTTTTTACTAATGTACTCTCTTCTTTCATTATTCCGATTTTTTCTAATTTTTTTATAGTTGTAAATAACTGAGACATATTTTCTCCATCAATCCAGATTTGTTCGGGATTATCTATAGAAACGGTCGATAGTGCCTGTACAAAATTGGGTGCTAAGTCTATTCGGTCTTGATATGAATCTAATGTATTTAACAATATATAAGACTGAGAATCGGGAATTAGTTTATTAAATGCATCCGCAAGAACAGGGGACATTAAAATACCCAAAGGGGGGACTATTTTTCTAGTTCCAAGAGGAAATGTAGTTATAATATGCTTCATTTTATATTATGTTACAAGTAATAGTATTTAAATCTTTAGTTTTTTGCCACCAAAAAGTGACTACAATATTTAAAGTTTTTGTGATTTATGCCCTATTTTCAATTGCCCCTGCTTTATGACTTTTTTAGATTATTCTCCATTATTCTAATGAATTAAATTATCTCTCGTCTAATCGCAAACATGTTCGTTCAGGGCTATTTTACGAAGCAGGTGATAGGAAGTTTAATAAATAATAGAAATATTGGCATTACTTAATAGGTAAATAATACAGTGGTTTGATATTGCGTGGATATCCGTGTCCCCCGCAGGTCTTTCTAAAATCATCCCTTTATCTTCTCGTAAATCTCATTTAGGGATTTTTCTTTATATTCACTTTTAGGCCAAGTATCCAAATTATCTCCTTTAAATCTTGGAACTAAGTGCAAATGAAAATGAAAAACTGACTGTTGTGCTTCTTTTCCACTTGCATGCAATATGTTGATTCCCATAGCACCCAGTTTTTTTCTTATCTGCATTGAAACTTTCTTTGCGGCAAGAATTATATTGGCTAGAGTCGCTTCATCAATTTCAAAAATATCTTTATAATGTTTCTTTGGTATCACAAGACAATGTCCTTTAGTGAGAGGATTTATGTCCAACATACAGATCACATTATCATCTTCATATAATTTATATGATGGAATTCTATTTGCAATGATTTCACAAAATATGCATTTTTCCATATTAAATAATCTCCATTAAAATAGATATAATTCTGATTGCTTTTAAATTTTTTCCTTTATTTTGATTTTTGTTAAATTTACTTGATTCCATCTTGTTTAAACAGTACCTTTATTGTATTTGCTTGTTTATTGCTCATTATTTCAACTCCTCTATTGAATTCTGAAAGAGGCAAAATATGGGTAATTATTTTTTTCATATCTATTTCTCCGTTTTTCATTAATTCTAATGCGATATCAAATTCATTTTTGCCATTATAATAACTATAAGAATTAGTCCCCAAAAGCAATGCTTCCTTATAGAATAAATCTCTCAGTGGGATATTACCATTAAAATTTTCGGGAAATACTCCGCTTACAAGAATTTGTCCTTTTGGTTTAATAAGTCTTATTGCATCCAATACAGTTTTATCTTGTTCTTTTCCAATCGCCTCGAATATTAAATCAAAAATATTTGAAGATAATTTATTAATTGAACGGGGAATAATAAATTTACTGTCTAAGGATTCTACAAACATTTGATTATGTTTTCCAACAACTGTGACATCATTCTTCTGTTTAACTAATTGTAAATAAGTTAGTGCCACAGCACCATCCCCATAAATTAGTATATTCTTATTTAGAGGTTTATTAGACAGATTCCATGAATGTACAGCAACCGCCGCAACGTCAGTTAATGCCGCTTCTTCAATTGATAATCCATTTGGGATTTTCCTTAAGTTTCTTGCTGGCACCAATACATATTCAGCAAATGCCCCATCCAATTCCTTACCTATGGATTTTAGGTTTTCACAAAATTGATAATTTCCCTGTATACAATAATTACATTCTTGGCAATATATCAAAGGTATAGCTGTAACTTTATCCCCTACTTTTAGACTTGAATCATTAGCATTGATTTCTACAACCGAACCAGCGAATTCATGCCCCAGGATAGCCGTTTTTAGATATGTTTGCGGTTCGATATTTGACCTAATTTTGTGCATATCACTACCACATAAGCCTACTGCCTCTACTCGAACAAGAGCCATATCGGGTTTATCTAAAACTAAATTATCCAATTCGCCATATTCTGGTTTTTTCAATTTAACTAATGATATGCCTTTCATTTTATATTACCTCAAATAATTATCCAACTGAGATTTATTGCCCCCAGTTGAATGGATAACCTCAATAAGTTTGTCTAACACAGCACCACTTTTAATTACCTTTTTCGCAAGATTAAATCCATCTTTTAAATCTCTTGCCTTTTCAGCAAGATATAAAATTGTCCCTGCATTTATACATACTATATCTTCTCTTGGTTTTTCGCCATATCCTCTGATCACATCAACACAATATTGTACATTAGCCTTTAATGAATCTCCTTCTGCTATATGGTGAGGTTCGTATTGTGGAAGGTTCAATTCTTCAGTAGGCCTAAAAATTATTAATTTTCCTATTTTACCATTCTTTATTCCAACTAATCTTGTAGTGCCATAAATTCCCATTTCATCAAGATAATGGATATCATCATTCGTGGCAGATACAACCATCGCATTTTGAATGTCAAATTCTTTTAAAACACGTATCGAAGTTTCTACATCTGGATGTGCCAAACCATAGAGAAAATTATCAAAATGAACCGGTGTAAGTAAAGCAGCCAAACCAAAACTTAATGTATGTGGTACATAGAATTTCTTTCCATAGACGTTATCAAATTTAGGTATAAGATTTTCTATGCAAAAAGCGCCAAATCCGGTATCTTTAATTGTTTTAATCATCTTTTCTGTAGGAATATCTATATTCACTCCTAATTCTCTCAACAAGTCAGCAGAACCCGTCATCGAGCTTGTTGAAGAAGAAACAGGCTTAGCAGTATATGCTCCTGCTGCAGTGGCCAAAAGCATTGCTGGAGTGGATATGTTCATAGTTTTAAATCCTTTTTTTCCACTTCCAATTGCCCCAACAAGTTTTTCATTTGACGGTAAATCAATTTTTATTTTATCATAAGGCAAAAAATTGTCCAATTTAAAAGCACATTTAAGCAAGGTAACGATTTCTTCTACTTTTGGTCCTTTAGCCATTATCCCCGTCAATAAGGCGCCCAACTGAACATCCCTCGCCAAAACATTATCACAATTAAGAATTTTATCAAACGCTTTCTCTAATAAGGTTAAATTAATTTCTGAACCAACATTTAAGCGATACAATACTTCACTTATAAATCCATTATTATCATTTGCCATTATTTCCACCTTGAACAAATATCAATTAGCATTTCACAGTAATCTTTCTTAGCCTTTTTCCATTTGGATTTCCCCTTTAGACAAGCCAAATAATTATTTTTCAGTTCTTTAGGATTCAAATAACTTGCTGAAGCCATCATTTGAAAAACAACGTTATTTTCGGGTTTATCATAATCTCCCTCTCCATTCATAATCTTATCTTTTATTTCATTTGCTTTCATATCTAATGTAATTCCAGACTTTGGAAAACTCTTTGACATTTTAGGATAATTATAAAAACCTTTAATAATTGAAGAATAAATTCCAGATAAAATCATATTGAAACCATTTAAATTCCTATCTGATTTCATACGTGAAACAGTCTCTTTTCCAAATTGAACATATTTATGTTCATCAATTCCAAGCATTACCAAAACATTTTCAAACCCTAATCCTGTGTGAAGATGAATAAAATCCGCAGTCATTAAATTAAGGGATAATTTTCTACGGTAACTCATATCCGAATCAACTTTTCCATTATTATGGTAAAACTCATGAAGATCTTCTTCAGAATCATTAAACATCTGATCTTCCATATAATGCCCAATAATATAAGAGGTTCTTAAAACATCTAATGAATTATATTGTGACCTTAATATTGAGGGGGATTTATCATCAAAACCTAACTGGATTATAAATTGCTTATACCTCTCTACAAGCTCAAGCGTCTCGGAAAGTGACCTTGACTTGCCATTATATGCATCTAAATCACCGAGAACCATATTTACAGGCATGCCTTCTCTTTGTAATATTACAGAACGCATTATTTGAGATAATGTGCCTACGTGGGGTATTCCTGACAATCCAAAACCAGTACTTACAATTACTTTTTTTCCTTCATTTAAATCTTTAGCGTAAATGTTTGCATCATGATGGCAAAGCCATCTCCTCTGTAAATCTTCTTCAGTTAATTTACCAAGAGAAAAATTTATCTTACCAAACTTTAATGGGTCATATCCAAACTCAGACATTATTCCGTTATAATAAGCCTCATCAAATTGTATTTTTAACATTTTTTGTCTCCGTAATCTGTATGACTATCAAAATAGAGTATATAAACCTTTCTATTATTGTAACTAAATAGTAGTTATAAATAATCATTTTAAAGGCAACCTATTAACAGAATAGTCTACAAGGGATAAGTAGGCAAATTTGAAATATTCTCCCCTGATTTTAGAAAGTTTAATAAATAATATAAATATTGGCATGACTCAATAGGTAAATAATATAGTGGTTTGATATTGCGTGGATATCCGTGTCCCCCGCATTATTCTTTTTCAATATCATAACCAAAATTTACTTGCTTCCACGCTCTAAAATATAGCTCTATTATTTTTTTTAGAAAACTTATTAATTTTCATTATCAATTAAAACTTCTAATGAATCTGAGCAGTTATTTTTAGCCAAATCATAAGCAGTGACTTTAATTGTATAAGAACCATTCTTTAAAATGGTAGTATCCCAGTACCCCTCTTTACTTGGTACACCTTTAATAATATTCGTCAATACATAGACATTGTTTTTTACTTGGTATTCTCTTTCACCGAGGGCAAATATTGCAAGATAACTTTCCATTAGACTCTTTCTGATAGTATCAAAATTATCGGAGGATTTATAATCTCCAGGTAAGGCATAGTGAAAATTACTGTTTTCATTTAGTTGATTCAATAACCAAACTTCATCTATTTTGTCATGTTTACTATCAAAGATTTCATATTTTATTTCTGCAATCCCGGGCAAATATTCTTTTTCATTAAAGCTCCCAATTTGACCCATAAAATCTGCAGCTCTTGCAGTTATATCAACTTTGCCTTTTACTTTCCAAGGTAAAATAGTTTTATCAACAGAACCATCCTTTTCCGAGATTATATCAATTGATCCAGGATTATCATACTGATGTATTAAAATTGGGTTAACTTCATCTTTTATTAATCCTGATTTAATCAAAAGCGATAAAGGATTTTCACTAGGACAAATAAAATAATCAAAATAGGTTAAATCTTTATTAATTTTTATTCTTTTTTCTTTAGTTACCATAAGATGCAAATGGGGAATATTCATAAATCCGGGTTCAGATTTCTCAGCGAGATAGCCTATTAAGTCACCAGGGGATACCTTACTTTTAATGGGAACTTGGGAATCAGTGATATGGCCATATATATCATAAGTCTTACTTCCAACATAGATTATAATTCTATCCTTGCCTATTTCCTGAATTATGCCTGATCTCATTGCAAATACAGGAGTTTTAATATTATCCGAACTGTTGTTTGGAACATTTGTTGCAATATCAATTCCCGAATGAAAATAAAATCCACCCCATTGAAATTCTGCATCTCCATATCCCCTTAAAATTCCATTATAATATTCTTTACTTATTGGCATAACGGTAGGAAGTTCTGCTTTCAGGTTTATTTTAGGATTTAAAGAAACAACAAAACCAAGAAGTGATCCTACAAGCCCAAGAATAGCCATTTTAAAAATTTTTCTCATTTTGCAGAGTAAACGGAATGGGGTAATTATTTAAACTTTTTGTAAAAATTAGTTTTTTAACAGACAATTTAAGATAATCTCTTTGATAACAAAAATACAAAGAGGCATATTAATTCGAGGTTATACAATATAAATTATAATGGTCCTTTATGCCTCATGCTGTTTATAAATTCTTTAAATTCGTAAGAACAAACTTTCTCATATCCATATTAATTGCTTTTTCATGTTTATAATCAATATATTTAGCAACACCAGAATTCATTATTTGATCAAGCATATGCATTTTCCTAACAAAGAATACTTGTGCCTGTTCAGTCATATTCTTATTTTCGAGTTCTTTCATTGAGGCATGCAGCCTAAGTGACTCATTTTTGTAATGTTTTAATTCAATTAAAAACAATTTAGAACTAAATATTTTTTTATCTGTCTCTTCCTTATCTTTTTCAATTTTATTCTTTAATTTTTCCAGTTCCTTGGCATCCACTTTTGCATCAAGAACGCAAGGATATCTGTTTTGCATAGATTCTTTTCTCTTTTCATCAGCCGCAACATTTTCAGGGAATAATCTGCATGTAGAAGGCCTAATATCATAAATCTTGCATCCATCTCCTAAAAAAGCGCAAGGATTTTTCAAAGCAATCCCCACTCTATACAAAGAAGGCGGTTGAACCGTAAAAGGCGCAATTCTGCAGTATATATCAAAAGCCTTGTCTAAAGTCAGTTTCTTCTCTTTAGCAATTAATTTAAGGTCTTCTAGCTGCACTTCAATTGGCATCATAGAATCTTTACAACATAGCTTCTCGCAATCCTTGCAATTAATCATAAAGAGAAATAAATCAACGTTTCTTTTTAAAACTTTTGGGTAAATTTACCTAGATTTATTAAAACGAGATCTGTTGCCAAATCCCCTTGGTCTTTCGCCAAATCTGCGATTGCCGCCAAATCCGCCATTACCCCTATTACCGCTAAATCCGCCACGACCTCCGCCCCTATTGCCGCCAAAGCCGCGATTGCGGTTAAATCCACGATTATCATTTCTTTCTCTAGGTTCATATTTGATTTGTACTCTTTCAACCTCAGGAGTCTCTTCTTTCTTAATTCTTACATGATTGTCTCTTAAGACTCTTGAAAAATTATCATGATCTTTTTCAGAAAGCAGATTTACAGCCATTCCGTCGCTTCCAGCCCTTGCAGTTCTCCCAATTCTGTGAATATACTGCTTGCTTTCTTTAGGTATGTCATAATTATAAACATGAGTTACACCTTTGACATCTAATCCTCTTGCTGCAACATCAGTGCAGATAATTACATCAAATTTTTGTGAATGAAACATTTCCATCACTTGATTTCTTTTTTCTTGTGAGTGTCCGCCATGCAAAGAAAGTGCATTTATCTCTGCTCCCCTTAAGGTTCTTGTCACAAACTCTGTACTCATTCTTGAATTGCAGAATACCATTGCTAGCCCCATTTTTGTATTTTTCAAAAGATGAGCTAAAATAGATATCTTCATTTTATCTTCAACATTGTAATAAATTTGCGCCAACTTACTCGGATCAACCTGTGATTCAGCTTCAATCCTTTGCGGATTTCGCATATATTTTCTTGCCAAATCAATTATTGAAGTAGAAATAGTTGCAGAAAATAACAGAGTCTGCCTTTCATTAGGACATCTTGTTATGATTTTTCTTACATCATCTATAAATCCCATATCAAACATTCTATCAGCTTCATCCAAAACAAATATCTTGATCTTACTTAGATCTAAAGTTCGTCTCTGCATATGGTCTAAAACTCTTCCAGGAGTTCCGACAACAACATCTGCATAGTGTAATGCTTTCATCTGTGGATTTATTGACACTCCCCCATAAATAGTTGCCATATTCAGTGGCTTGTATTTTGAAAATGCTTTCAAATCTTTGCATACTTGCTCAGCAAGTTCTCTTGTGGGAACTAAAACCATTGCTTGTATGCCTTTGCCTTGAGAAATATTTTGAATAACTCCTGCACCAAATGCAAGTGTCTTTCCAGAACCTGTTGCAGATTGTGCAATTACATCTTCTCCAGCAAGTACCAAAGGTATCGCTTTTTTCTGAATCAGCCCTGGCTGTTCAAATTTCATTTCCTCTATTACTTTTAATATTGGGTCGCTTAGACCTAATTCTTTAAAATTTTCCATTTTATATTTTTTAATAGAAAGAACGTATCCTTTCCAAAAGAATATCTCCTTTCTGTCTCCTTTTCAATATACCAAGTCGATTGCCTTTATAAAGGTTTCTGTTATATTAGTTACTGTTTAATGGTAATTACCCAAAAAGCTTATAAACCTGCTTAAATCTAGGAAATAGATGGATAAAGTCAATAAAATTTTAATCAGAAATGAGCACATTTTTTACTGGAAATCTAAAGATTTGCATACTCATTCAGGGATTATAAAAGAAGAGCAAATAAAAAAGGCTAAAGATGGAGATATCCTAAAGGCAAGTTCTGGAAAAGAGTTTACAATAATCAGCGCAGATTTCTTAGATCGAATAAAAAGAATCAAGCGCGGTTCACAAGCTCTATTGCAAAAAGATATTGGTTTAATAATAGCAAAGACAGGAGTTAATAGAGATTCCATAGTTGTAGATGCAGGCACAGGCTCTGGTATGCTGGCTTCATTCTTGGCAAATGTTGTTAAGAAAGTTTATACTTATGAAATAAATGAGAGTAATTTAGAAATGGCAAAAGAAAATTTCAGTTCGTTAGAACTAAATAATATAGAATTAAAAAACAAAAACATAACCGAAGGCATAGATGAAAAGGAAGTAGATCTTATAACATTGGATTTATCAAATCCTGAATTAGTTTTAGAGTATGCTTATAACTCCTTAAAATTCGGGGGTTATTTGGTTTGTTATTGCCCGCAGATTACTCAGATTATGGCAGTAGTGGAAAATAACAAAAAATTTACAGTACAAGAAGTAACTGAACTTTTAGAGAGACATTGGGCCGTTGATGGAAGAAAAGTTCGTCCTAAATCGCCAATGGTTGCGCATTCTGCTTTTTTAATATTTTTAAGAAAGATATAGAAACATATTTAAACCTCGCATAATAACGTATTTTTCATGAAATATGTAATAGACACATCCATTGCCATTGAAGGCATGATATCTAGCCTAATAAAAGAGAATTCTGAGGTGCTAATTCCAAACGCAGTCATTGCAGAATTAGAACATCAAGCTAATCAAAATAAAGAAATCGGATTTATTGGTTTAGAAGAAATAAAGAAGCTTCAGAAATTAGCAAAAGAAGAAAAAATTCAATTAAGATTCATCGGTCCAAGGCCTACCGCCATGCAGATAAAATATGCAAAAAGAGGCGGAGAAATAGATTCTATGATTCGTGAAATGGCTTATGCAGAAGATTCTACATTATTAACCGCAGACAAAGTTCAGGCATTGTCAGCAGAAGCATATGGTATTAAAGTTGAATTAATCAAGCCAAAGAAAGAATTAAGCAAACTATCTATAGAAAAATATTTTGATAAAAGCACAATGTCTGTTCATATTATAGCGGGTTGCAGAGTATTAGCCAAAAGAGGGTCACCTGGCGATTGGAAATTAGAAAAAGTATCAGAAAAGCATTTAGAAGATAAAGAAGTAGAAAATATGGCCAGAGAAATAATAGAAAAGACAAATCTAGATCCAAACTCCTTTATAGAAATCTCAAGAAAGGGTTCAACAGTCGTACAGTATCATAATTATAGGATAGTAATTGTTAAGCCTCCAATATCTGATGCGTGGGAAATCACCGCGGTAAAACCCGTTAAAGTTTTAAATCTAGAAGATTATAATTTATCAGAAGATATTTTAAATAAATTGAAGTCAAAAGCTAGAGGCGTTTTAATTGCAGGCGAAGTTGGTTCAGGAAAATCAACCTTTGCTCAGGCCTTGACAGAATATTACAGCGCAAATAATAATGTTGTAAAAACCGTTGAGTCTCCAAGGGATCTGCAGCTTTCAAAAGAAATTACTCAATATTCTAAGAACTTCACAAGCAGTGAAGAAATCCATGATATCTTATTTTTATCAAGACCAGACTATATTATTTTCGATGAAATTAGGGACACACCAGATTTCAAGCTTTATACAGACTTAAGATTGGGGGGCAGCAATTGTTTAGGTGTAATTCACGCAGCAGCCCCGATAGATTCTGTGCAGAGATTTCTCAGCAGAATGGAATTAGGCACAATTCCTTCAGTTTTAGATACGATAATATACATAGGCAAAGGTAATATAGAACAAATTTTAACATTAAGAATGAGTGTTAAAGTTCCAGTAGGAATGACCGAAGCAGATTTAGCAAGACCAGTAATAGAAATTGTAAATTACCGCACAAATGAAGTGGAATATGAGATTTATTCATATGGTGAACAGACCGTTATAATTCCAGTAACAGGGAAAAAAGTTTCAAAAGCCGCACACAAATTGGCTGAAGCACAGATTGAAGCTGAATTCATGAAATATGCTCCAAATGTGAGGGCAGAGATGGTAAATGATAGCAGGGTTATAGTTTATGTTCCAGAAAGCTCAAAAGGAAAAATTATTGGCAAAGAGGGCCAGCATATAACGGCAATAGAAAAAAAACTCGGAATTTCAATAGACTTAAAAAGTCTCCAAGAGGAATATTCTGACAGAGAAGATTTGGATTTTGATATTTCAGAATCAGGAAAGAACATTATTTTAAATACAAATTTTAAACGCAAAATTGTAGATGTTCTGGTAGATGGAAAATATATTTTCACTGCAAATTCATCAAAGAAGGGCGTTCTAAAAGTATCAAAAAAGAGTACAATTGGTCATATTATCCTTGATGCATTGGACAATAATAAGAAAATAGAATTCAAATAAAATGGAAAATATCCAAAGATTAGGCCACGATTCTTTCATTATAAAATCAAAAGATAAAATAATTTATATTGATCCCTTCAAGCTCCAGGATGGAAAGCAGGCAGATTTGATTCTAATAACTCACACGCATTACGACCATTATGATAATGCCTCAATAAGCAAAATTCTGAAAGACTCTACAACTATCATAGGTCCAGAAGATATAGATTATTCCGATGCAATAAAAATGCATCCTGGCGAATCTAAAGAAATCCAGGGCATAAAGATTGAAGCCGTAAGAGCATATAACATAGAAAAGAAAAACCATCCTAAAGAAAAAAACTGGTTGGGATATATTATCACAATAAATAATCAGAGAATTTATCATGCAGGAGACACAGATTTAATCCCTGAAATGAAAAGAATAAACTGTAACATTGCTTTGCTCCCTGTTTCAGGCGGCCCAGTAATGACTGCAGAAGAAGCATTCGAAGCTGTTAAAATCCTAAAACCTAAGATTGCAATTCCAATGCATTACGGTAGCATAATAGGTTCAGATTCAGATGCAGAAAAATTCAAAGAATTATGTAAAAATATAACTGAAGTAAAAATCATTTAATATATTCTTTTATGATATTATCTGGCCAGCCCTTCTTTTTCATTGCTGCAATTATATGACTTTTTTTATGGCCCCTAATATAAGCGCTCTTGACAAAATCTTCAATCTTTGGATCTTTCTTAAATGTATTAGTTTGATTGGTTACAATCTTCGCAGCTACAATTCCTTTTGTTTTCGAACCTTTTCTTAATACAAGCAATGCAATCAAACTAGCCCCAATTATTATTCCTACACCTATTGCAACCCATACCCACCATGCAATTTTTTTCTCAATAGGTGTTTCAATGGGAGGTAAGACCTCAGTTGTATATATTGGTCCTTGTTCAGGCATAATTAAAATTTCAGTGTTATTCACAATTTTCTTTCTTCCCCAAACAATATATTGAGAAGACGAAGCTATAGGCACACTTCCACCGCCGGTTGCGGTGCAAGCTCCACAATCAATGGAGCAATTGGAACATGTTTCAGAAGCTTCACAAACCCCATTCCCGCATACAAATGGCGCAATGCATACGCCATTACTGCATATGCCATTTATGCATCCGCAGTCTGAAACACAGGTATGACAATTCTCGCTTTTATTTGCCTCGCACCCATTAGTTCCGCAACTTGACAATTCTACACATATACCATTTGTACAAGTATTATTAATTGGGCAATCGTTAAAAGTTTTGCATCCGCAGTCCGCAGCGCAATTACAGTTATTTTCTCCCAAACCGCATATGCCATCAGGGCATTTGGCGCACATAAATGTATCTGCAACTTCAATACATCCATTGCTTTCATTTATCATAACATTTATTGAATTTAAATTAGAACAGCATTGTTCAGAAATCATATTTGGTTCAAATAAAATTTCACCAATTTGTCCCTCCGCAACGCATGAGACAGGAAGATTGCACTCTCCATTAGAGCATATATCTGAGCCATTGCATCCGCAGTCAACAGCGCAAGTATGACAGTTTTCTCCCAGATTTATATCGCACCCATTAGTTCCGCAACTTGACAATTCTACACATATACCATTTTCGCAAGTATTACCTGCAGCGCAATCATTAAATGTTGTGCATTCACAGTCTGCAGCGCAATTACATACATTCTCTCCTAAACCGCAAATCCCATCAGAACATTTTACGCATATATTCTCAGTCTCTGCAAGGCATATAAACAAATTCAACCCTGCGAAAGGATTAAGATATTCAGGTATTGTCTGTTGTACGCTATTCAATCCATCACAGCAAATAGAAGTTCCCGTAATTAATTGACCTTCATTAATGCATTGCTGTTGTTGAGCGCAAGAGCTTTCGCATTCAGCTAATGTATCGAATGGCACAATGCCATTGCATCCACCCCATATAAATTCTTTACAGGTATGATCAATCTGATCAAAATAATATTTTATTTGAGTAGCTTTGCAAGGTCCGGAATTATAACCTAATAAGCAAGGATCCTCAACTTCTTGGCAAGTATTAATTATACAATATTCTCCAATTGGGCAATCCTCATTTCTAATACACACTTCATCTAATTCATCCACGCAAATATTTCCCGTCACATTATAATAGATGCATTTAAAACCTGGATCACATCGGCAATCATTCTCACAATCGGCACAATTTTCACTTGCTGTGCATTTACCATCACCGCACTCCGGATACACGCAAACATTATCTAAACAATCTTGGCTTTTTGGACATTGAGTATCATCCTCGCAAGTTATGTGACATTCATCTTGATAACAAGTTAAACCTTCACCGCAAGGACAGTCATTTAGGCATGTTCCACAGCTTTCACTTGCAGTGCATGCATTATCCCCACATTCAGGATATATGCAAATATTATTCAAACAATCTTGGCTTTTTGGGCACTGAGTGTCATCTGTACAAGATATAAAACAATCTCCATCTACGCATACTTGATTTTCAGTACATCGAATATCTATGCAGGGATTTGAAAGCACGCATTTTCCAAAATAACAAATGCTGTTTACACATTCACAGTCTTTCTCGCAGGTTTGACAATTTTCTCCTGCAAAAACATTGCATTGACCATCGCCACAAGATTCAATTGCTGGTGCGCATTTTCCATTTGAACATACCATTCCCTCAAGGCATAAGCAGTCTTTGCAATTGTCGCATCTTTCTCCAGAGAAAATATTACATATGCCATCACCACAAGTAGAAATAACTGGTGCGCATTTTCCATTGTAACAAGCATATCCTGGGTTGCATCCGCAGTCTTCAACACAAGAAATACAGTCTTCTCCTAAATTAACATCACAAATCTTATTTCCGCAGGCTTCTCCAACTGGGCCGCATTTCCTTCCGTAACAAACATATTCTGAAGAGCAGGCACAATCAGCAGCGCATGACCCGCAATCTTCTCCATTTGGAACATCGCAAAAACTATCTCCGCATGCAGAAACAATTAGTGCACAATTTCCGTTATAACATACGTCCCCCGGAGCGCATCCACAGTCAGCGCGGCATGTTTCACAGTTCTCACCTAATAGAATATTACATTTACTATCCCCGCAATATTCCTTAATTGGAACGCATGCTCCACCACTGCAAACAGTCCCATCAAGGCATCCACAGTCGGAAGGGCATATTTCACAATTTTCATTTGCGGCACAAACTTTATTTCCGCATTCTTCAACATAAGGCCAACACTTTCCCTTAAAACATCCATAACCAGCAGAGCATCCGCAGTCAGAAGGACAACTTAAACAATTTTCCCAAAGAGCGCATTCTCCATCTCCACAAGTTGTCGGAGGCAAATCACAATGAATTTCTGCAGGATTATCATATAATCCGTATATGCACACTAAAGGCAGTAAGCATCCGCAGTCAGAAGGACAACTTGCACAATTTTCTCCTAATTTAATTTCACAGCCGCCAACACCGCAAGAAAGAGGAATATTAATTTGTGTTTCAGATCCGGTAATCTCTTGTCCTTTAATCTCTTCTGCAAAAATCCCCTTAACCCAATTCCAAGAGTCAGAAAAAAATTCTCCAAAAGAAAAAGCTTCAACTACAGGTGTTAATGTGAATAAAAGAATAATAATTGTAATAAGTAAATATCTCTTCTTCATATAACTAATTATAAAGAGGGCAGTATTTAAATTTTTTCCTGAAAATAACCGATTATTTGCTGTTCTTTCCAGCCTTTTGCCAAAAGGGATTTTTTTATCTCTTCTTTGCTATATCCTTTAGTCAATGCTGTTTTTATAAAATTTTCAAGATTATTCTTTTTATATTTTTCATCTGAATATGTTCTTGGTTGTATGGTATTTTGCGACCCTTGTGAAATTAGTTTTTTATCTTCGATTTTTTGTTGTGCCCATAAGGGCTGTTGCTGATTCTTTTGAAGATTTGTATCATACGAATTCTTGTTTTTTATCTTCATAAATGCAAAGATTCCTATGCCTGACGCTATAATTAATATCAAAATAATTGCCATCCATAAACCTATGTTGCTTTTTGGTTTTTCTTCTAGAGAAGAAACCTGTTGATTTGATTCATAAGGTGAAGCTTGATAATTTAAATCTCCCTGATTGTTTTGTTCAATTTGTTGCTGGATTTGACCCTGTGTTTGAGTTGAGCATTGTCCACAATCCTCATTACAGTTTAAGCAATCTTCTCCAGAAATAGCATCGCATACACCATCCCCGCAAAGAGTCAAGTTTATGCATTTTTTCTTGCTACACCTAGTTCCATTCGGGCAGTGGCTATCTGCAAGACATTCAGGAATTTCACAGAAATTATCCTCTGTGCATATTCTCGAATAATCGCAGTTTAAATCAGAAGTGCAATTTTTTTTGCATATTTGAGAATTGCAGATGTATCCCTGGGAGCAATTTGCTTGACTAATGCATTTTTGTTCTGGTCGGCATAAATCTTTTCCATTTTCATTTGTGCAGTATTCTCCCTGAAAGCAGTCAAAATCATTATCACATTCACATTTGCTCGTTGAAGAATCACAGCTATTTCCAGGCACGCATTGGCTGTTTTTTTCGCAAAGTACACATACTTTTTTTATTGAATGACAAACTCTGTTTGAACTGCAGTCACTGTTATCAGCGCAATTTTCCAAGCATTCATTATATTCACAGGAATACCCTTGTGAGCAGTTTTCATCTGCAGTGCATGCGGGCACAACAGCGGTAACACACTGATTATTGATACAACTTTTTTCAGTTCCACAGGCCGTGTTATTCAGGCAATAAGAAGTATTCCACATGCAGTTTTTGTTTATGCATAAATATCCTTCGTTGCAAGCAGTTGAAGATAAGCACTGTACACAGCGCCCTATTGAACTATCACATATTTTATTTATGCCTGTAGCACAATCTGCATCAGATGTGCATATCTGTTGATCTAACAAAATACATTTTCCATTTTCACATTCTTTGTTAATCGCACAATCAGTATCGCTTGAACATTCGCAATCTTCATTGCAATTGCATTTATTTTCATAGTCTAAATCGCATACTCCGTCTCCGCATTCAAGACAGATATTCAAATCCGTAATTGGTATACATGTCCCATCTAAAGCGAGAGCATCACTTCTCTTAGTAATTAAGCCATCACAACAGGCAGGTCCACCTTTTCCTCGTGTTTGACCAAGAGCAGTACAAACATTTGTTGGTTCACATTTGTAGTTAGAACCATCAAAAACACAAGTTTCATTTTGCTTGCATGCGCAGTCATCTCCACAGCTATTGCAAGTTTCATTTTTTGTGCACTTGCCGTCTCCGCACATATTTTGCACAATGCAATCTTCTGGACAGGTCACAATATCTTCTTTTGATGCATCACATATTCCGTCAATTTTGCAATAGACACACATCTGCCCGCTCAGGCAGTAATAATTTTCATCACCAAATTTCTTTGCGCATTCTTCATCAGTACACGTTTTTCCACTGACAACGGTTCCATTTACCGCCGAAACAGTTTCATCTATAGTCGATGCAGAAACTTTCTCACCTTTTATTTCAAAACCAAAAAGATCCCTTATCCAATTCCATCCGTCAGAAAATGAAAAAGCTTCAGCAGCAGGAATAGAAATAGCAAAAAGAACTAATAAAACAAAAATTATATGCCTCTTTTTCATTAATTAAAGAAATAAGTAATTTAATATTTAAATTTTCTTATTTTAAGTGAAATTCAACCACATCATCATCAGCCAATTTGTGCCCCAAGCCAACAGAGGCAGAATCAAATTTGACGCTTTTGCCCCACACGCGAGCAAACTTGAATTTTTTATAGAAATCTTTGTGGATTATCTGCGATAAAAATCTTATTGTTGCGCCCTTAGGTAGTGCTATTGGCGGATGATCCTTTTTCTTTCCTGGAGTTTTTGTAAATACTTTTATTATATCTAATTGTTCATAAATCTTTTTTTTCAATTCGTTTAGCCCTGTTCCATCTTTTGCAGAAACCAATATATCTCCCTTATTTGAAGATAAATCAGATTTATTTCCAACAATAAGGCATCTTAAATAGGCAGTACTTTGATTCAATGCATCTTCCAATTCTTCTAAAGTCATGGGCTCAGATATTTCAATTATTGCGTTAGATAGATGTTTTTCAAAAACTAATTTTTTTACATCTTCCATGTCTGCTTTTATCAGTTCTTCCCCGACATAAGATACTCCTCCTTCAAATCCTTTCTTTATTTTTATTCTCGGCCTGTCTTTTCCTAATCTTATCTGTGCTTTGTCAAATTCATTAAAAATTATTTCTTTTTGCTTCTCAGGATTATGGGATGTATCCAAAACTACCAGTATCAAATCTGCATTTCTCATTATGCTGAACAACAATGGTCCCCGACCTTTGTATGCAAAATCTTCATATATCGCAGGCATTTCCACAAGTTGTATAAGCACGCCATCATGATTCATTATTCCAATTTCTGGATCTTTGGTCGTGAATTCATATTCTTGCACATCAGGTTTTGCATTCGTTAATTTTGATAATAATAATGATTTCCCTGAATTTGTCATACCCACAATCATCACTTGAGCAGCGCCCTCTTTCTTTATAGAAATCTGCGCACCTTTAGTCTTTTGCTGCTTTTCTTTCTCAAGCATCTCTTTTAATTTAGAAAGTTTGGATTTTATCTCTGCCCTTAGAACTTCAGCACCTTTATGAGAAGGTGCAACTTTTAGCATTTCTTCTAAGGCTTTAATCTTCTCCGGAATAGTCTTAGCCTCCCCGTATTTCAGTTCAGCTTTCTGGTATTCAAGTCCTGCATTAATTGGCATAGCAATTAGAAATTAAAAAAAGGTATATAAAGTTTATTAAAATAGAACCACATTTACTCTTTTTTAGCCGTCTGTTGAAATATAAGCAAATCCTCTGTAGTCAGTTTTTTCTTGGATTTAATCTTTTCCTCAACTTCTTTAGACATCTCTTCAAGCACCTTTTCCTGCTGTTTTTTCTTTTCTTCTCTTGCCTGTATGCCTTTAGCCTTTACTTTTTTCTTGATTTGAGAATAATCTGCTAATTTTGATTTAAGCATTTCATTTACTTCACTGAATTCCTTTTTGAAGGTAATAAACTTCTCAAATGCATCTTCCTGTCTCTTTTTGACTTCATTTATTTGCTTTGATAATTTTATAAAATCAGAATATCCATTTTTGCTTGTTTTAACCAAATCAATAATTTTACCGTGGAATTCATCGGATTTCTTTTTTGCCTCATCAATCTGCCTTGAAACATCATTTATTTCATTCATAACCCCATTAACTTTTGATGCTTCAGCATATTGTTTCTTAAGAATCTTTATCTTATCCATGATCTGCTTTTCTTTATTGAATCCAAAACCTTCAGTTTCTATTGAACTTTCCAAAGCTTCAATCTGGTTTTTAAGTCTTGAAGGATCACCTTGAATGTTATGTTTTGCAGTTATATCCCCTCTCTGTTTGTTCAATTCTTTTATCTTTTTTATAAGTTCTTTTACTTGTCCATTATATTTGTCTCTTTCTTTTTTAAGTTCAGAAACCGAACCAACAGAACCATCTCTGTTAACTTTTATTTCTTTTATTTTTGCAATGAGAGAATTCAGCTCTTTCTTGAGCTCTTCTTTTTTACTGAACCATTCTTCTTTTACAGAATTAATCTTATCTAATTTAGCCTTTAGGCTATTGATATCGTCTTTTGGTTCTTCAGTCCGAGTCTCAACGACCTCATTCTTCAATTCATCCATATTAACATCAGTTTTTGCGTCTTTTTCATAAGGTAAAAAAATAAATTTTTAGCCAAATAGCGCGCCTAGACCTGCAGCAGCTTCTTCTTCACTTTTCTTTTCTTCTTTCTTTTCTTCTTTCTTTTCAGCTGCCTGTGCTGTGCCAGTTGGTGCTATTGCCACTTGTGCCACGGATGCTGCCTTTATCGCTTCCTCTATATTGACGCCTTCCAAAGCAGATACTAAAGCCTTAATCTTTGTATCATCTGCTTCTGCGCCTGCAGCCTGAAGCACTTTTTTGACATTAGCTTCATTTATTTCCTTACCAACTGAATTTAACAGCATTCCTGCATATATCATTTCCATTTTCAGTTTCCTCCCTGTTCTGATTTTTCGGTAAGTATGTTTATTGAAACAGCCAATGCTTTCGCATTTCTGTAAGCTTTTTGTACCATCAATTCAGCAATTCCATTTGCCATATACTCTGCTTCCATTGCTAAACCTATCGCCTGTTGAGATGCCAGCTGTATATTTCTTATATACTCCTTCTGATCAACTTTTAGTACATCCTTTGTATAAACTAAACCATCTTCATATATGAACATCAAATTTAAACCTATTTCCATAGGTTCAATCTTAAGCTTAGCCAAAAGATTTGCAACATTTAGTGTTATTATTTCACCTTCTTTTACCAAAATCTTGTCTTGCTTTATTGCAACTTTTCCATTTTCCACACCGGTTTTAAAACCTAATTGGCCTAATTCACCAATAATTGGACCTGGTGGAAATGGTGTTGGACCGGCTGGAATCAAAATATCATTTGGAGATACTTGTCCAGCTTTAGCCAAAGCCGAAGACTTATTTGCTTCAAGTCTTTTAAAAACCTTGAATGGATTCTCACTTGTTAATATCAAAGCAGGCATTCCCTTTATTTTAGCTTTCAAGGAATCAACATCTCTGACATTTTCACTGACATTATCTAATGCTAATTTAATAAGCCTTTTTTTAGTTGTATAAATCTGTACTGTCCCTTTAAGTTGCTGTCTTATCTTCTGAAATTGTCTCGTAGGCATATTCTCTAGATTAACAACACCGAATATTGGCTTCTCTTTAAGCAACTTAGTAATCTTTGAAACTTCATCTTTCTTTTTTTTAGAAACGTAAACGGTCTTAGTCATTCTTAGCACCTCCGAGATTAACCGGTGAGCCCATAGTTAATTTAATCGAAACATCTGCTATGTTTTGCTTTTCTTGAGGTAACGCGTGTAACACTAAATTATAAACATACTCAACATTTTCAGCAATATCATTATTGTCCATATCTTCGATGCCGATAGGACATTTTATAGACAATTCATTTCTTGTTGCTAATTTGACAGTGCCTTGCAATTTTTTATAAACCATTTCAATCTCTGCTTTTGGAGACACAATCGCCCCTGCCTTAGGATTAGGCATTTTTCCCCTTGGACCTAACACCTTACCAAAGGCACCTGCAACCTTAGTCATTATATTAGCTTGAGCAATAAAGAAATCAAATTGATTTACCAAATCTTTTAAGGCCTTCTTATTGCCAGCAATTTCAGCAAATTCTTCATCAAGTATTACTTTATCACAAACTTTCTTAGCTTGAGTTACCAACTCTTGGCCAACTAAAGCGCAAACCTTATTTGATTTTCCTCTGCCCTTTGGCAAAGTTGCAAATATCTCTACCTTATGTTCTGGTCTCTTTAAATCCATATTTTTAAGATTTATCACCAAATCAAAAGTTTGTTTAAAATTTCTCTTCCTAGCTTTTTCTCTAGCTTCCTGTATAGATTTAACAATTTGATCTTTGTGCATTATTTTTCCCTCCTACTTCCAAAAAAAGTAGTACTTATGGGTTATTCTCTTTAGAGAACAAGTTTCATTTATAAGCTTTTCTGTTGGTTTAATAAATATGAATAAATAATAATAAAAGTTTTATTGGCACTGACCATTAACAACTTCCATATTGTTACCATCGCAACAGGCGTAAGTGCTATCCATCCCAATCGTATAGTATTTATTCGATCCACAGCAGCCCATAGGTTTAGAATTTCTCCAACCAGACCCATCATCGTCACAATAATAATCCCCTAATTTTTGGCATCTTTCAAAGTTTGTGCCTGTCCATTCATAACTTTTTTCAGTAGCGCTTTTAGTACAAGTATAATAAATCCCATCATAACAAGCAAATCTCGAAAGCCCATCTGCATCTTTGCCATAGTCCCCATTGTATAATTTTCCCGTATTATGCAATGCATTATATTCTTTTGTTTGGCAACTTCTAGGAAATGAAGGATCAAGTCTTAGATTTACATTCTTCATACGCTTACCAGCGGGATTATAAATTCCTTCATCAAAGCAAATTCCAAAAATATCATTGAATTGCTGAAAAATTTTGCTAATTTGCATTTCAGAAAGTCCAACTATTGAATTGTCCCCATTAGCAATAGAATTTGCCCCGCCCAATGGTTTGTCACCTGGAGAAATTACTCCCCCATTAAAATATGGGGATAAAGGATCATAAGTTACAAAGAAATAAATCCATCCATCTTTCTCAGATAAAAATTGATGTTCTTTGTCATTATTTGCAGTAAAGTAAGCCAAATTGCTATAAATTTTCCTATCAAAATTCATGAATGAACTTACAAATCTATTGTACTTATTGTATGGAGAATAAACTCCTAATTCTTGTTCTACCTGACTTGTGTTACAATTGTATGAATCAAGCTCGGTCCCTAATGGAGAAATATATTCCGTTAGTTCTCCTGTTCTAAGAAATTCCAAATAAGGCGTCCTGCCATTGTTCAGTCTCATTATTTTTAAATCACTTTGTCGGACGTTATCTCCTGCAAATATTAGCCTTGCTGTATTTCCATCAATCCAGAACAAATCTGCTTCCATCCTTGGAGCAATATTATGTATTTGCAGTTGATACTTATAACCATCATTATCTATTAATCTTAACCCAAGTTGAGCACTTGAAGCACTCAATGGATCATCATTTTGCAAATAATCATTACACTCATATCCTGCTGTTGCCACATTGCTATCCCAATAATGGGGCATAGTATGTATTCCCTTGGCAATACCCATAGGATAAGCAAAAGCCTTCCAAAGATCAAATGCCGGTTTAGTATCTGTGTAAGTTCCTTGCACAAATTCGCACATATCATTAGAAACTGGAAGAATGAAATCATCTCCTGTCACTATTATTCGTTGGTTGATTTTTTGTTTGGTTATCTCTGCATTACCATAAGCCACAGTAGAATATAGATAATATTCTCCTGGTGTCGTTGGAATGGGCAGCAAAAAAGATACCGTCGTTGATTGTCCAGGTACAAGATTTTTATTCATTGTAATTTTATTTGGGTTTTTGAAATCATTTTGATCCGTTCTAAATTTCCATAAAAGTTCATATCTCCCAGATGTCAATGCGACTTTTCCATTATTTGTAATGATATAAGTCACTATTTTTTCACCTTGCCCAGCATGAAATCCGTAATAAAGCCCACTATTTACATTGGTTACTTGAGGAGACATCAAATCAATTTTAACCTGCCTTTCGGCAGTAGGTGATCTTTTCGCACCAACAACCTCATTATAAACAGAGCATCCAGAAATTATTACCAACAAAATTATTCCAATGATAAGAAGCCTCTTTTCCATATAAATTTTAAAGAAAGGATTATAAGTATATAAAGATTATTATAAAATAAATGATATCAAAAAAAGATATTTTAGAAGAATTAAATAGATATAAAAATAAATATATTATTGTGGAAGGCAAGAAAGATAAATTTGCCTTAGAGAAATTAAATTTCACAAAAATATATAAATTAGAAAAGCCGTTATTTGAAGAGGTTGAATTAATCTCAGCAGAAACAAAAGAAGTAGTTATTTTAACAGATTTAGACACGGAAGGAAAAAAGATTTACTCTTATTTGAAAAAACACCTCCAAGAGCATGGAGTAAAGATAAACGACAATTTAAGAAAATTCTTATCAAAAACAGAAATCAAGCAGATTGAAGGATTAGCGCATTACCTTAAAGATGAAAGCATGCCAAATATGTGAAAAAAGAATTGCTGAACATAGTTGTATCATTTGCGGAAGATTAGTCTGCAATCAATGCTACAATGAAAGAAAAAAGATTTGCAAAGGACATTAAACTTTAGCCAAGCTTTGCTGCTCAAATGCAGAACTTACGCCTTTGCCAAAAGCAAAAGCAGTCTTAGAACTGAAAGCATCAAGCATAGACCAAAGATTATTTTCTTGTTCCATTGTTATTATATTTACTTCAGTAATATTTAGCCTTTGTTTTAGATATTCTTCAGCTTCTTTCTTTCCGCCGATAGCATCAATCATGCCCATATCATAAGCTTCTATACCCAAATAAACATTACCATTCGCCCATTTCTTAACAATAGAAACATCAACATGCCTATTTTTTGCAACTTCGTTTATAAAATTCTCATGAATTTTATCAAGCATTTTCTGGATAATAAATTTTTCTTCAGCAGTAAGTTTTCTGTAAGGCACGCCCATATCCTTGTAATCACCTGCAATAAGCTGTTCATAGCCTATGCCATATTTTTCCATCAGCCCAGAAAATTCTAAATAAGAGCCGAAAACACCTATGCTTCCAGTCATGGACATATCATCAGCATATATTTTGTCAGTTGCAGACGCAGCCCAATAAGCTCCAGAAGCACCAACTTCTCTTATCACGGCAACATTAGGTTTTTTCATTTCAGAAATCGCTTTTGCTATTTCTTTAGAAGCAACAACTCCCCCCCCGCCAGAATTAATATCAAACATAATTGCGACAATAGTAGGATCATTCTCAACCTGCTCAATAAACTTTATGATGTCTTCTGAACCAGTGTAAGAAGAAACTCCAAAAGAAGATCCTGATTGCAGAGAAATTTCTCCATAAATAGGAATAATCGCAATCTTTTCAGAGAAATCACTCACCTTAAAAATATTTGCCAATGAAAAACTCACCAGCCATAAAACAAAAATTACCAATGCTATATATCCAATCCTTCTCATTACAATATCCTCCTGAATGCCTGAACCACCTGCGTTCCTGAAATTTTTTCTGAGTATCTCTGATGTGTATGCCTCAAGAATATGTAGCTTGTATCAATCACAAGTAATAGTGTAAATACTTTGCTTATATTTCTCAGCACAATCTGATTCAACGTAAATCCTTTAGCCTTATCTATAGGCATAACAAATATATTAAGCAACATTTTCCCCATCGTCTGCCCCAATTTGAATTCAAGCAAGACAAAATAAAGCAAAGCTACAAAGGCTATTACAATTTCAACTGCAATTAAATCTCTAAGCAAATTAAGATTTGAAGAAAAGAAGGTATACATATCAGAAAAATTATTATTACTAATTCCAATGCTAAATGGCGAAGTTATCACCCCAATGATAAGCATGTCAATAAAATAAGCCAGAACCCTTTTCCACAATATTGCTGGATGCATAACAATGTTCTCTTTATATTCTTTCATCAAGAAAATAATTAGTTTTTGGCTATTTAAATCTTTTCCTGATTTGTAAAATTTATGCTTTCAAAAAAAAGAGGGTATTCCCTCCTATAATCTAATAATCCTTTAAGTAATCCTTCAATGTGCGATTTGTTAAAACCTATAGGTCGAATAGACGTTTCCTTTCTTAAATAATTAGAACCAAAAATAGCATAACCTGCATAATAATATTTTCCTTTTAATCCTACCTCAACATCGATTCTAATCTCCTCTCCACCCAAGGTAATAATAATTCTTGCATTGTCTGAATTATATACACCAAAAATACGAGAATCGTCAAAAAAATCTCCTAAACTTGAAAGTCCCATAGATAACTTAAATTCAGGAGTTACATAGAATGAAGCACCACCATTACGTTGATATGCCTTATTCAGCATATCCACTCTTTCAATCAGTTTATCAATATTTATTTCGTTACTTCCCGCTGAATCAAACTTTGCTGAAAATATAGGAATTACTTTTCTTTCATTATTTAAATCGTAAGTTCTGAATTCCATTAGGTTTCCATTCATAAACTGGATCATTCCATATCGGTCATCAAGAATTTCAATGTCTCCCCTTGCATCTCCTTTCGTAATATTCAAAACAGCAACACACATTTTTTCTTGATCTGCTAAGCTCCAAACAAAGTTAGATTTTGCAAAAACTTCATTTCCTATATGGGCTGTCCTATATTTACATTTATTTTCATCAAACTCAGTAATATAAAAAACATCTCCACTAATTTCAATTCCATCTCTCCCCATTAAAGTTTCATTTATCAGAAAAGCTTTTTTATTGCCAATAATATTAGTTTTTATGTCAGATGCAAACATTTCTTGGCGATTTTTGTCTGCATGATAAATCAAGTCATCAAGTGTGCATTTCTTTGTTTCAGCAGAGACTAAGGAAACACCCAAGGCAAAAGTAACCAAACCAATTAAAGCCCGTTTCATCTTAATTTATAACCTAAAGGAAACTATATAAACCTTTCCGGATTATTTGTTTGACTATGGACATTTACTATAAAAAATTGCTTTCAAAAATAAAAGATTGTGTTGATGTAGAAAGTATATTAAAGATAAGCAGGGAACTATGCAGGGTTTACAGCATAGGTAAGCTTCCGAGTATAGTGCAGATTTTATTGGCTGCAAAAGGCGAGCAACGAAAAAAGCTTTTCACAATTCTCAGAAGCAAGCCATCAAGAGCATTGTCTGGAATTTCAGTTGTTGCAATAATGTCAAAGCCTTCTAAATGTCCTCATGGCAAATGTTCTATTTGTCCTGGAGGTCCAGATTCTGAATTTGGCAATGTACCTCAAAGCTATACAGGCAATGAGCCGGCTACAATGCGCGCAAGAAGGAATGATTATCATCCCTATTTGCAGGTCTTTGATCGTTTACACCAGTATGTTCTTATGGGCCAGGTACCAAATAAAATTGAATTGATTATTATGGGGGGTACATTCAATGCCCAAGATTTAGAATATCAGGAATGGTTTGTTGCAAATTCATTAAAGGCTATGAATGACTTTGGGAATATGTTTCTACCTAAGGGCATTGATTTTGAAAGATTTATAACTTTTTTTGAACTAGATGAAAAAAATGAGATGACTGAGATAAGAGAAAAAAAAGTAAAAAAGAAAATGTACTCATTAATAGAAGAAAATATTTCATTGGAAAAAGAGCAGGAGTTAAATGAATCTTCGAACATGCGTTGTGTTGCACTCTGTTTGGAGACAAGACCGGATTATTGCAAGATTGAAAATATTAAGCATATGCTTAAATTAGGTGTAACCAGAGTTGAATTGGGGGTACAAAGTGTTTACGATTATATATTAAAAAATATCAATCGAGGTCATGTTGTTTATCATTCTGTTGAAGCTACAAGACTATTAAAAGATTCGGGATTGAAAGTTGTTTACCACATCCTTCTAGGTGCGCCCGGATATTCTTGCAGAAAAGAAATAAAAATGTTTAAATACCTCTTCAATAAAAAAGATTTCAAGCCGGATGGTCTTAAGATATATCCTTGTATGGTTATGAAGGGAACAGAACTTTTCAATCAGTGGAAAGCCGGAAAGTTTCAACCTTTGAATACAGAAACAGCGGCTAAATTAATAGCAGAAATAAAAGCAAGATACATTCCAAGTTATTGCCGTATAATGCGTATTCAGAGAGACATCTCTTCAAAAGTAGTTTCCGCCGGTGTTGATAAAACCAACCTAAGGCAGTATATAGAAGAAATTCTTTTGAAAAAAAATAAAAGATGCAAATGTATCCGCTGCCGTGAAGCTGGTCGAGTTGAAGAAATTAAAGGCGAACCAAAGTTCTTAGAAAAAAAATATAAGGCTTCTAAGGGAATGGAATATTTTTTAAGCCTTGAAACAGAAAATGCATTATTGGGTTTTTTGAGATTAAGATTCCCCTTCAGGCCATTTATTAATGAATTAAAAGATTGCGCATTAGTTAGAGAATTGCATGTTTATGGCGAATCAACAGAGCTAGGGAAAATAGGAAAGGTTCAGCACTTAGGTTATGGAAAAGAACTAATGAAAAAAGCAGAAGAATTAGCTATAAAAAATAAATACAAAAAACTAGCGGTCATTTCTGGCATTGGTGTTCGCGAATATTATAGAAAATTAGGATACCAAAGAGAAGGATTTTATATGATAAAAGATTTAGCAAAAAATCATTTATAAATATCCTTTCGATGATCAAAGCAATTAATGATTATTCTCTCTTTTTCAAGTCTATAGATTATTCTGAACGGCGGAATCCTTATGCTTCTGTGCCCCTTCAATTCATATTGCAATGGTTTTCCAGATTCGGGAAGTTCTATCAATTTCTTCAGGTGCTTGATGATTTTTATTCTTGTTAAATTATCTTTAATTTTCTTAAACTCATTCTTGAATTCCTCAGAAAAAATAATTTCCATCTTAAGCCATCAACAAGTCATCTATTTCTTTATCGCTCATAGAAGTGTCTGCCTTGACAAATTTTCCTTTCTTTATATTTTCTTCGCTCTTTTTGATTTTGTCAATTAAACGTATGTCTTCTTTCAGCGCTTCTTTATTTATTTGTTTCAGCATTATATTCCCGTCCTCATTAAAAACTATAAATTTAGTCGACGGTCCTATTCCTGCATCTTTTCTGATTTCAGCAGGAATCACTACCTGACCATTTTCCGACATTTTAGTGAGAGCGACTTCCATTTTTAATACCTACAACCTATTTTAATATTAAAACGTATTTTATATATAAACTTTTCGGCTAAATATGGCCTTTTCATAGAATTATATATAATCTCAGTCATTAATATTTGCTTCTGAGAAAAATCCGCAAATTTTCCGGCAAAAACGTAACTCAAATCGCACAGAAGAGAAAGATTTTATATGATAAAAGATTTAGCAAAAAAACAGGAACAATGAAAAAATAATCCTTCTTAAACTATAAGTAAATCATCTATTTAATTATTTTCCATTGATGTGTAAGCCATAATAAATTTTCTTTTTTAAACATCTGGCTAAATCAATAATATATCACTTTTATAAAGATTCTTCTTAAAATAATAGATTTAACTCAAGTTTAACAACAACATTTATAAAATTACAATTACATAATCAGAATCAATGAAAAAAAGAGCGCAGGTAACAATATATATTATCTTAGGCTTAGTTTTATTAGCAGTATTAGGTGCCTCAATTTTTATTCTTACAAGAATTGCAGAAACAAGGCAGGAAGCAGAACTAAGAGAGGTTATCACTGCTTCAGATAAAGAGGCCATTAACAATTACGTCCAAAACTGTTACATAAACATAACTTCTAAAGCCATAGAAAAAATTTATCTTCAAGGAGGCTATATTTCTCCAGATCAATCATATATTACTTCGTTTCATTCTTTAAATCTTACATGCCTTTACTGCTCAGATAAAAAGAATAGATTATTGACGATTCCCTTAATAGAGCAGCAGATAAATAATTTCATAAAAGACAATGGAGATTTCATTACCTGCTTGGATAATTTTAATGCTTTCAGAGAAACTAAAAATTGGAACATTACCGTTGAACCAATGAATGTAGATACAAAAATAACGGCAAAGAACATTCTTATCGTTCTTAATTATCCAATAACTTTACAAATAGGAGATAATAAAGACTCTATTACAGAATTTAAAACAGTTTTCCCTTATCGCTTAGGCGAAATCATAGATGCGGCAAGAGAACAATTGAACGTAATTCAGCAGGGCAAATATTACGATATTGGAAATTATATCAGAAGAAATTCAAACATCCTTATTGAGGGCCAGTATTTTAACAAAGACTATGAGATGATGCAGTTCACAGCTTATAATCAGGAAGAACTGCCATTTACATTTGTTATTTACAATCCGATTCTAGACTGTATGTCTTTTAGCGAAAATCCATTTACAATAATTGACAACTGCAAGAAGAACTCTCAAAGTAATACTTGTTGCGTAAGCTCTCGCGGGCAGTGCTATGAGAATCCAACGCACTGCGACACAGAAATAACTTCTCAAAGTTGCGAATCGATACCCTCGTGCCATATAGGCTGCTGCAATATGAATAATATTTTCGATATATCCAATTTTAATGAATGCCAATCAGAAGCATTAAAGCTTAACATTCAAGCTGAATTTAGTTCTTTCGGAACTTCATTGTTAAGCTATGCCCCAGCAGAAAAAATATCTGGCTGTAGATTGAATTTAGATAATGAGGGCTGCTGCATCACAGACAGCATTTGCGAAAGGACTTCAGAAGAAGCATGTATAGCAAAATCAGGTAATTTTAATCTAGGATTATGTTCTTCAATTTTAGAGTGCAATTGCGCAAAA
The DNA here is from genome assembly GCA_018303545.1 of Candidatus Woesearchaeota archaeon. GTDB lineage: Archaea > Nanobdellota > Nanobdellia > SCGC-AAA011-G17 > JAGVXY01 > JAGVXY01. The sequence continues at coordinate 50,422 of JAGVXY010000011.1, forward strand.
ACAAATAATCAGGGTTGCGGTCCAGACAACAATGTTTATTCTCTTGATGAATGCGGCAACTATGATGAAAAAATAAAAATTTGCGAAATGCCAAATTCAAAATGTAAAATTGAACTAGGTCAGGCGACTTGTGTTTACACTTCCTGTGACCTCCAAGTAAAAGATGATTATCAATTAGATAACATTTATCATTTGGAAAATGGCCAGAGTCTATGTGCTCAATATCTTGCACCAGGAGAGCAGCACTATATTGCTATTTGTGAAAACGGAGAAATTAAATCAGAAGGTATGGGTTCGGATCGTGAAGGTATCTGTCAGGGCGGTGAAGGAAAAACTTTAAGGGTAGACAATCATTATGAAAATTGCATGTCTTGCGGTTCTCCTGCAAATGATGAAGATTGGCAGTTATTTATTCCTGAAAGAACGACAACTTCTATTTGTACTAGAAGTTCCTGTTTAGATGCAGGGGATTGTATCATAAATTCTTCATTTGATAATTATCTAATAGGTAATACAAAATGCTATCCTAAATATCCCCCAGGGAATAATTTAGCCTGTTCTGAGTGTGGTTTTAATGCAGATGCAAACGCAGACATGTGTGAGAAAGATGAATGTATAAGGCAAGGTTGGTGCGAGGCAATTCCTTCTGAAACTCAGAATCTCGCCATCTTTGACAGAAAAACTCCAGGATTATGTTTAGCAACCTCAATGGCTTCAGTCGATTTTGGTTCATCCTTATTATCCCAGTATTGCACTTCTTCAATAAACGAATGGATGCTTTATGAATCAATAAGACATCCAACAGTTTTGCAAGGTTTTGATGAATTCAAAAATGAAATATTCAATAAACTCTATCAATGCAACATCGCAGAAAATCCAACATTAAATCAATGTGATTTATGCGCCAATTCAGGGGATATCTTTAAAGATCGCAAATGTACATCTGAAAAATGTTCTTTTTTGGGCCAGGGTTGCCACTTTGAATTTAATTTAAGCTATGGAACTTGCACATTATTGCCTGAATTTAGCATAGACAAGACTGCCCCTGAAATAACAATCGCGAATCCTTTAGAAGAATCAGAAATAAATTGGAATGCAAAGACCTTTCAATTGAACCTCAACACAAATGAGCCCTCTCAGTGCAGATATTTAGAAAGCGGAGACGCAGAATGGCCAAACATGATTCCGATTCAAGGCAGTGAATTAAAAATAGTTCACGCTGCTGTTCCAACAATTCCAATGTACTTTCCGACAGAAGACAAACAGTATATGTATTACTGGATAAGATGTCGTGATGCATCGGGAAATGAAAATCTAAAAACGTTGACCTTAGCCACAATACCCAAACAGGAAAGCGAAGAGCCAAATATTTTGTTTGTTAATCTTCAAGGAAAAATAATTACAAGTACAAGTTTTGTAAACTTATTAGTTGTTTCAGATACAGCAACAGACTGTAAATACCAAGAAGTTACTTCAGAAGTTTTTTCAGACAACTTTGAACCAATATTGGGCAAATATGATTATTCTACATTAAGCAACAGTATGCAAAGCTGCACAACAAAAGCTGGAAGCTGGGAATGCTCCGAATTTATTCCTCCTCCGTCTTTAGGGCCCCATTATTTTATAGTGCAGTGCAAGAATGATTATGGTTTATACAGCGAAAAAGTACCTGTTGTTTTCACGGTTGTTTCTGAAATACTAAAATCGTGACTTTGACCGATAAAAGACAGATTCTATCAAAAAAGATATAAACAAGCTATGATAATAATGAACTAGAAATGTCAGGGGTATATCCCGTCAGAATAGGTCAATAGTTTGATTGACCCGACAGAAGGCATCTTCAAAGAGGCCAAAAAATCAGAGCAGCCTTAATACAGGTAATTTTTTATTTTTATAAACAAAAAGGATTAAATATTAGTCAGTATGCCTTGAAAGAAAAATGGCGCAACTTTGCTTTATCGGCGGTATGCAGTGGGGTTATGAATGCAAAGGTAAGATTATAGATTTTTTCTCAGGCAATTTCGATCTTGCTGCAAAATATGGCCATGGTCACGACTCAAGACACAACTGCCAGATCAATGGCAAGCATTACGTATACAGCATGCTTCCGCTTGCTACAGTCAGAGGCATTGAATCGCTTATACTTCCAAGCTCTTTTGTTGAGCTAAATGTTCTCATCAATGAAGCAGGTTCAATGCCTGGAATCAAATTTACCGTTGATGAACGCTGCTGCGTCGTTATGGATTATCACATACAGATTGACGCTGAAAGGCGTATGATCCATATGAAACCAAAATTCAACTCAAAAGATGATGGCATAGGCCCTGCATTCGAAAGTTTTCAGTCAGGAGATTATATTTCCGTTGGAGATTTGCTTAACAGAGAATCTTTGAAAATAAAATACGAAACCAACCTAGAGAAATATTGCCCGTACTTGGCGAGCATGGGCAGTGGATTCTTCAGGGTAGCATCATTAAAAGAAAATATGAGAAAATCAATTGAAGAGTATCTCAAAAAAGGAGAAATTCTAAGGAAACATATAGGCACCACAAATGGTATTATTAAAAGAGCATTGCTTGAAGATAAAGATATTATTTTTGAAGGTTCATACGGTACACTTCTAGATCCATTGTTTGGTCTAAATCCCGACAGGACGCATTCTTCAACTATGGCGGTCAAAGCCCTTGAATGTGCAGGTCTTCCTCCGCAAAAGATGCACAAGATTGGTGTGACAAAAGCCTACATGTCTCGCAATGCCGTATCGCCATTCCCTACAAAGATTGACGACATAGAAATCTTAAAAAGAATAATTCAGCAGGGCGATGAGCAGAATTCGGATCCTTGGGTGCCAAAAGAGCGAGAGGTTGGATGGCTAGATTTTGTGCTGTTTAATTTTGCAGATTCTCTTAACCAATATGACGAAATCGCACTTACAAAGCTAGATGCTTTAGCAGGATTAAATGAAATTAAAATCTGTATTGCTTACAGAGATGGCAATGGAAGATTCATCAACGAAATAGATTCGATGGGGCAGCTTATAGGTGCCGAACCAGTATACGAGACCTTTGAAGGTTTCCCCAAAATAGAAAACATTCATAGATTCAAAGATTTGCATCCAAATGCAAGAAAACTAGTTGATAGGATAAGTGATCTGACTAATGATCGCTTAAGTCTTATTTCTATAGGTATCTTCTTAGGGTCAGCTTTCCCGGAAGTCTTTTTCATCACATAGCCGACAACGAAATTCAGCGCTTCGTGCCTTCCGTTCTTGTAATCCTCAACAGCTTTTGGATTGGAGCCAATAGCTTCTCTGGCAAACCTTTCTAATTCAGAACTATCAGATACTGCTTCCAAACCTTTTTTCTTTACAAATTCTTCAGGTGAAACGTCCTTCTTAACAATTAAGAATAAAATATCCTTCGCAACTTTATCGGTAATCTTACCTGAGCAAAATAAATTCAATAATTTAATAATTTTTTTATGGTCAATCTCAGTCATTGTTTTATTATTTTCAGCCAAGGCACTCAGCAAGTCTCTTCTTATCCACTTGGCAGCAATCTTGCAATCAACTTCTTCAGCAACCATCTCGAAAAACTCAGCTAGATACTTTTCGGAAGCCAAAACTTCAGCATCTTCTTTATCTAAGTGATATTTTTTGACAAATCTTAAAATTTTTTCATCAGGCATCTCCGGTAATTTAATATTTTCATCAATATCATAAACACATAAGTCCGGATCAAATATGTAACCATAATCCTCTTCTGTTTCTTTGCCCCTCGATAAAAAAGTTATCCCTTTTTCAGCATCCCATCCCCTCGTCTCTTGTTTCAGCTTCATTCCTTCATTTAGCTCTTTCCTTTGTCTCAGTATTTCATATTCTATCGTTTTTTCAATTTCTTTGAAGCCAGTAACATTTTTGACTTCCGCTCTCACATAGCCGCTCTCTCTAACAGAAACATTGACATCTGCTTTAACAACCCCTCCAGAATATATTTCCAAATATCCCAAAAATGTTTTTAATTTTTTCATGAACTCCCTTGCTTGCGCAGCAGATTGTATCTCTGGTTCTGTGACTATTTCTAGCAGAGGTATTCCTGATCGATTATAATCTATCAAGGTAAACTCAGATTTTTGCAGGCCTTTTGGATGTACTAAAGCTCCAGGATCTTCTTCTAAGTGTATTCTGGTTATCGTAACGTCATTTTCTTTCAATTTAATTTTACCATTAAAACCAATAGGTACCTCATACTGCGTTATCTGATAATTTTTAGCCAAATCAGGATAAAAATAAGTTTTTCTTGAAAAAAATATTTTTTTGTTGAGTTTGCATCCCAAGACTTTTGCCATTTTGACAGCATATTCTAAAGCTTTTGAATTTAGCACAGGTTTAGCTCCAGGGTATCCTAAACAAACAGGGCAAGTTCTTGTATTGGGCTCATCATTTCCATTAACTGCACAGCCGCAGAATAATTTGCTTTTAGTATTTAGCTGAACGTGAATTTCAAGTCCTATCTTTATCATTCTAATTCCCTCGCAATTCTAAACAGATTTCTTTCATGGAAATGATCTGCAGTAAACATTACTCCTACAGGTAGGTCTCGAGTAAATCCCGCATTTACAGAAATATGGGGTAGCCCTGCTAAATTTGGTCCTACAGTTAGAATGTCCATTGCGTAATTTTGCATGGGAGTAAGTTTTTCAATTTCAGAAATCTTAGGAGGTAGCACAGGCATTGTGGGGCATAATATTATTTGATATTTTTTAAACACCTGCTTATATTCATTAATTAATAATTTTCTAACTTTCAAAGCCTTTATATAATACGCATCTCTATAACCAGCCATTCTTATGAAAGTTCCCAGCATTAATCTTCTTTTAGTCTCTTTTCCAAAATTCATAGACCTTATTTTGGTAAAATATTCATTGAAATTTCCTTCTATCTTTTCCTGGGTCCCATATCTCAATCCGCAATACTTCGCCAAGTTAGTAGAGGTCTCAGCCATCGCAATAATATAATATACGGCCAGGGCATATTTTTTATTCAAGGGCAAATCAATATTTTCACAGACATACCCCTTAGATTTTAATTTCCTCACCGTCTCATCAATTTTAAGCTGCACATCGTTCTCAACACCCTCTAATCTCTTTAAAACCGCAATTCTAATTTTTTTATCTTCAAAATCATCAGCTGAAACAGACGTCGAATCATTCTCATCTTTTCCTTTTATTATGTGATATATCTTTTCAGTTTCTTCTATTGTCTTAGACATCACCCCAATTTTATCTAAAGAGTTTGCATAATCTATTAGACCATATCTTGATACTCTCCCGTATGTCGGACATAAGCCAATTACTCCGCAGAAAGCGGCGGGACAAACTATAGATCCGCCAGTAGATTCTGCCAAGGCAGGCATCGAATACTTTTGCACTACTGCCGCTGAACCACCAGAGCTCCCCCCACAGGTTCTTTGCTTATCAAACGGATTCTTGGGTATTTCATAGCCCGTTCCCACATTCAAATTAAAGCTTCCATACCCAAACTCATCTTGTATAGTCTTTCCAGCAATATCATAACCTTTTTCTTTTAATTTTTTTACAGCCGTTGCATCAAACACAGGCCTATATCCCTTAAGGATTGCAGAACTGCAAGTCGTTTCCATATCCTTTACGCATATGCAATCCTTGATGGCAATAGGTTTTCCCTTCAGCTTTTTATTTTCAGCAGTAAAATATTCTTTGGTCATATTACTCTCGGCCCCTTAATATATCCATCTTTGTTATTTTTAGAATTTTTCAAAACATCCTCTTGACTCAAAGAGCTTTCAATCTTATCTTCTCTCAACCTATTCCTTATTTCTACGGGATGGAATGCCATCTCAACATTCTCAGTTTTTACATTTGAAATCTTATCAAATAATTCTAAAATCTCATCAAATTCATTTGAAAATAAGTTAATCTCATTTTCAGTAAGTTTTAATCTAGCAATCTTTGCAACTTTTATTACAATCTCTTTATCCATTAAGAAAACTAAAAGATATAAAGAATTTATATAGATTATTGTTTATTCAATTGAAAATCTCTTCGTAACCTTTAAATTCCAATTTAATATATTCATTACTGGCATTTTCACAAGTTTTTTTTATACAATCTAGTTCGTTTCTACCGATATAATTTTCACCAACGAGTATAAATCTTATCTCATCAGTACTAAAATTTAATTTTACATAATCCCTTTTAACAATTAATTTTCTGCCCAATTCAGTAGGATAATATTCCATAACTCCAAATGGGCTGGCAATCTTACACTTAAATATTCCGTCAGGGTGTACATTTAAAAAATTATAAAGAAAACCCAGCATTGCAGTGAGATCTGATCTCGAGGGAAATGCAATTCCCATCTGCCATATTTTTTTTGCATTATTACCAAAAAATTTTTCTCCAAAACTCATCAATGAATTCATCAATGCAGGGTCATCAGGATGAAAATGATACATAAAAATTTGGTCATTTTCATTTATTATTTTTTTGTAAAGTTCAAGATTAGTGCTCATTCCACGCACATTTACATAATTCATGTGTTCCACACCCGTTTCGATCCATAAGTTTTTCTTAGGCAAAAAGGCAAATGCTTCTTCATCAAATCCCTTATTAAAAAATGCGCAGGATTCTTTGTTTACCAACGCACTTAAATCTATAATGCCTTTACGTTCATCTTGTTTAACTATATAATAACAGCAATCATCTAAATTGACTCTTAACTGATGGGTGTATTTTGGAACTTCCTTCACCGAAAAATAAATTTCATCTTTAAGTTTTATATTTACACAGGAAAACATAGAAGCAACTATTGCCAATAATGCAATGTTTTTTAATTTCATAATCCTAATTCTTCGTACGTTTTAAAGCTAAATTGTACATATTCATCACTTGCAATTTCACATGCAGCCTTTAATGCCCTTTCAGAATTTCCAAAATATTGTGAAAAATCAAAATTTTTAAGATTCCAGATATTTGGCAAGAACTGATTCAAATCCCCTTCTAATTTCATTCCCTTAAGCTTACATTCAAAGACACCATAAACATTGCATATTTTCTGTGTCAAATTTCCTTCAGGCCACATCTCTCTAAATATTGATGCTCTATTCAACATAGACGCTATTACTTGCCCATTAGGAAGATTGTATCTCATTTCCCATTCAAACTTAATTTTCTCAAGATTTCCTTCGGGATCAAGCCCAATTCCAATAGCTTGATTCAAAGAAGGTCTTGGATCAGGTAAAAAACTATACACATTAGCTTCAGAATTAACAGTAAGCAAACTTTCAAGTCGGTCTGAATTTATTAGTTCTGTTCCTGTTATGTTTGGAGGAGCACCAAAAATCATATCTCTCATATTAAACCATAAGTCATAAGTCTTTTCCATACCACCTGTTTCAACCCACAAATTCTGCGATGAAATGTAAACCCAAGACTCAAGATTCAATGATTTTCTAGCAAGTTCTCTAATATCTGCTATTCCTTCAAGTTCATTTTTATTGACAACAGCATAATATTTTGGTTTATAGTCCTCAGATTCGTAACATACCTCTAATTTTTCAAATTTTTTCGGCTGTAATCCAATTTCAGATACAAAAACAATAGTTTTTTCTAGGCCTGGGGCATTAGGTTTGAAAAAATTAAAATTAAAATTACCCACCTGAGTAATAAATAAAATCCACCCTGTAAGCCCACTAAGAACTATTAATTTTTCATTCCAATTCATCATAAATATGCTTAAATATAGCTAATTAATAAAGCTTATGTTTGTTTTAGAACTTGGAATAGAAATTTATTTAAGCCCGATTCATTTTAAGAAAAGAAATGAAAGATAAATTGAAAAAAATTAATGATACCGAATGGATTCTTTCCAAGGAATTAAGAGAAGGAATGAATGTAGACGCTCATATCATAGCGAATGATTTAGTCATGAAACAAATGGAAAATGCTGCAATTGAGCAGTTAACCAATGTTGCAATGCTTCCCGGAGTCATCAATTCTATTTGGGGCATGCCTGATATGCACTGGGGTTATGGTCTACCCATGGGGGCCGTAGGTGCATTTGATGAGCATGAAGGAATCATTTCTTCTGGCCTTACAGGCTTTGATATAAATTGTGGAATCAATCTCATCAATACGAATTTAAAATATTCCGAGGTTCAGAAAAAATTGAAAGAGTTGATTCCTGCGCTATTCAAAAATATTCCTTGCGGTGTCGGCTCAAAAGGAAAATTAAGGGTCAATGATATTCATGATGTTTTAGTCAACGGAGTAGACTGGGCCATTGAGCAGGGTTACGGAGTTAAGAAAGATAAAGTGCGCACAGAAGAACTAGGCAGAATGGACGGCGCCGATCCTTTAAAAGTTTCTGAAACTGCAAAGAAAAGAGGAAAGCCCCAGCTAGGTACGTTAGGTGCAGGCAATCATTTTTTAGAGGTTCAGAGAGTCTCAGATATTTTAGATTCTAAATTTGCTAAAAAATATGAATTAGAAAAAGATAATGCTATGATTATGTTACATTGCGGTTCAAGGGGTTTGGGTCATGAAATCGCATCAGATTATTTAAAAATCCATGAAGAAGCTGCAAAGAAATATAAAATAAAATTACCTGATCCTCAATTAGTTTGTGCTCCGGCCCAATCTAAAGAAGGCCAAGATTATTTTGCAGCTATGAAATGTGCCGTGAATTATGCATTTGCAAATAGGCTAGTAATGACTCAATGGATAAGGGAAACCTTCGAACAAATTTTTAAAAAAGAATGGGAGTCGATGAATATGCATACAGTCTATGCAATAGCGCACAATATCTGCAAATTAGAAAACTTTAAGATTGATGGAAAAAAGAAGAAAATTTATATTCATAGAAAGGGCGCCACAAGGAGTTATCCTGATACGCCCGTTATTATAGCAGGTTCGATGGGTACTGCTTCATATTTATTAAAAGGCACTGAAGAAGCTGAAAGAACTTTTTATTCTTCTTGTCATGGCGCCGGTAGAGTGATGTCTAGAAATCAGGCAATTTCTCAATTTAAGGGCAATGAAATTAAAAGAAAATTAGCTGAAGAAGGCAGGATTGTCCAGTCAACAAGCCCCGAAGTTCTAGCCGAGGAAGCACCGGAAGCCTACAAAGATGTTGATGAGGTAGTCGATTCTGTGCACAATGCCAAGATTTCTCTAAGAGTCGCAAGAATGGTTCCTATGGGAACCGTAAAAGGCTAAAAGGATCATAAAGCATTCTTCTGTCAAAATAACCTTGTGCGTTGTCAATATCTTCAATTGTAGAATAAAGATAAACCGGGCCCTTGTAGCAAACTCTATCTGTAAGGCGTAATGGTTTTACATTTACAACTATAGCCATATGGGCTACATTATATTTGAGGTCCTGATAGAATTCATATGTTAGCAAATATCCCACTTTCACAGATTTTATAGAAAAAGGAAATTGTTTCAAATTTTTTAGGTATTCTCTTGCTTTATAGTTGCCAATATTATGGTCTTCTTTTATCAATCCTGCTAAAAAAAGCGCAGTGCCAATGCAATTAGCTTTTCTCCTTTCGGGTTTAAGTTCAGAGTATCTAGATTCAATCTGTTCAAGAATGACTTTATCATCAAGTCTATTCTTCTTTAGAATTTCCTTCATCTTTCGCTTCTTCGGGCATCTCATCCAAAACCTGACCTTCTTCCAAATTTTGTCCTTTAGTGATATAATTCTTTATATGCTCACCAGTTATCTGCTCGTATTGATTCTGTAACTGACGCTCCAATTCTTCAACCTTATTTTGCCTTTCCTCATTCAGTTTGTTTTCTTTGTATCTTTTTATTAAATTCCATTTAGAAGTTTCAGAAGGCTTAATCTTCGCTTTGACATTCGCAATTCTTTCCTCAAGATCTTTCTTTTTTAGAAAATCATTTTCGCTCAAAAGATGGACATTAATTATTTGTGTCCCGTCTGCAAAGTTCTCAACAGTATTGACTAAAAACTTTCCAGGATATTTCAGTCCTTTTTTGGCCATATATTTAATTATATCGGCTGTGCTTGCTTCTTTTTTCTTTGAAGCAGCAATCTCCTTTTCCTCATCATTATTTCTTCGAGGATAAAACACATCCCCTGTCCTATACTTTCCGACAGGATAAGGTATCGCAATTTCATCGCCTGAATTGAAAATATCTCCAATTTGTTTATCTATCTCCTTGACTTTATTTTTCCTGTCTGCATTGTTCATCTCTTCAACTTGTTTCATAGTATAATTGTCTGCTTTTCCTTGGAAATATTTCAAAGTTCTTGAGAACCAGGATTCAGCCAATAATGGCTTGTTAAGTATTTTCTCCTTTTCACCAATTATCTCTTCAAGTCTTGCCTTTCTTTTTTGAAGGTCTTTGATTTTATTTACCGTATCATTGTCCAAACCAACCATAGAAACAACATCATAGGTAGTCAATCGATCCTCAATTTTTAATCTGCTTACTGCATTTACATAATAAACCCTAGGTTTTTCAAAAACATTATAATTTTTCATTTTAATCGTAATCCTCCAAAATATTACTATTAAAGAGTAACAACTAATATATAAACCTTACGTTATTACCCTATTTCAGAAACAAATTCCTTTCAAATATATAAATATATCACTAATGATAATAAATATATCCCAAATCATAGAAACCTTTATATTTAAACTAGCCTAAACTAATATTTAAGAGGGAAGAGGGTATGATAAAGGCGATAAAAGGGTTTCTACAAAAGTTTTCTATCATTTTCAAGAGCAAAAAACAGATTAGATTAGGTCTTTATGGCCCCCCAAATGCCGGCAAAAGCTCCATAGCCAATAAGATTTGCACAGACTGGCTCGGAGAAGAAATGAGCACTATTTCTGCAATCCCCCATGAAACAAGAGAAATCAAAATCAAAGAAAAACTTACAATAAAAGCAAACGGCAAAGAATTGTCTTTCAATCTTTATGACACGCCAGGCATCGCAACAAGGATTGATTACGAGGATTTTTTAAAACATAAAATGAAGCGCACTGAAGCGAAGAAGCGTGCAAAAGAAGCCACAAAAGGAGTAATAGATGCAATCAAATGGCTCGACAACATGGACTGTGTTCTTGTAGTCTTAGATTCTACACAAAATCCTTATTCTCAAGTTAATATCACCATCATCGGCAATTTAGCTGCAAGAGACATTCCCGTTCTGATAATCGCCAATAAAATGGATCTTAAAAAATCAAACATCAAGAAAGTTCAGGCTGCATTCCCTCAGTATCCAGTCGTCGGAGTTTCAGCATTGAAAGGCGATAATATCAATAAAATGTACGAGGAGATATTCAAAATAGTAAAATGAAAACCCTGACCTTAGAATTCATACCATATGGAGAAATAGAAAATCTGTCTTCCGAAGATAGAATAGATAAATTATTCAAGCTTGCAAAAGAAGAGAATATCGTTTTATTGCAGGGCAAATTAAAGCCAAATGAAGAAATTATGCTTATACAGAAAACAATGGAAAATATCTCAAGAAAATTTCGGGGTATAGAAATCTGTTCAATTGATGAAGATAAAAAAGAGAGTGCGATGGCTCTCAATAAGATGAAAAAAAGCTTTGTAAACTTGATTTTGGGCAACAGGAAAGGGTTCACGATTATAGGCCCGGCAAGTGTTATCAGGGAAATTAAAAGAGATCCAAAAAAGATTCAACTTTTAACAAATATTAAGAGGAATAAATAATGCCCCATAAATGTGTTAAATGCGGTCAATTATTTGATGATGGCTCAGCAGTTATTCTCCAGGGTTGTAGTTCATGCGGTTCTAAATTTTTCTTTTATGTAAGAAAACAAAACTTAGAGAAGGCTGAAGAGATTATAGAAAATCTTTCCAATGTAGAAAAAGAACAAATTGAATCAGATGTAAAAGACATTATCGGTCCAAATTTTGATGAAGAACGGCCAGTAGTTTTAGATATTGAAACGGTAAGAATCTTAAAGCCGGGCAAGTATGAAATCGATTTAGTGGGTGCTTTTTCCGGCAGACCATTAGTCTATCGACTGGAAGAAGGCAAATACTTTATTGATTTAGACAGCGCAATTAAGAAAAAAATCAGCGTAACCGGGAAAAATTAAGTACGCCCCTATATCGAAAATCAATATATTCTCTTTTATTTATTGACGTAGAAAATCTTATCGGCGTATCTTCTTTTTTGTCTGTTTGCTTTTCTTCTTTTAAATTTAAAAGCTCTGTTTTTTGCCTTCCGAAGGCAGTTATATATTCTTTCATATTTTAATTGTAACTCAGAAGTGACACTTATATTTAAATCTTTCTATATTCCAAAAAAAGCGCGGATTTTATCCTGGGGCTGTTTAGTAAAAGTTATTTCAGAATCCTTAGGGAAACATTTTAAATAAGAATCCCATGCATATCTTTCATCCAAAAATACTACTACCCCCTTGTCAGTTTCTGATCTTATGCATCTTCCTGCATTTTGGAATGTTTTTAAAATAGCCGGATAGGTATACCCATAATCCCACCCCCTACCAAATTTTTCATTATAGTAATTAATCAATGCTTGTGTTTTCAAATCAGGAGGGGAAAGCGGAACACCGACTATTACAACACACTTCAATAAATCTCCGGGTAAATCAATACCTTCTCCCATACTTCCCGAGCTTGCGGCAAGCAACACTGCACCAGTTCCATTATAACTTTTGAAATTTTCTAAAATTTCTTCTTTTTCTTCTTTAGTCAAACCCGATCTTTCCATAAACACTGTCTTGGAAGCTAATATGGAAAAATGCTTGTTGACCTCATCTCTTATGCTATAGGAGGGGAAGAATATAACAGAGTTTCCAGGCACAGCATCGGTAATCTTTACGCAGTAATTAGCAATCGCGTTGTACATCTGTGCACTTCTCGAAGTGAATTTTGTAGTTGTATCAGGCACGATTATAGTAACTTTATTTTCTTCAGGAAATGGAGATTCAAACTCATCTGCAAAGCTTCTGTCAAAAGCCAAAACATCATCATACATCTCTAAAGGCCTTAGAGTTCCGGACATGGCAATTACAGAATAGGCTTCTTTAGTCATAGGCCCAGTTATTAGTCCAGGATCTAAACAATTATAGGAAATAGAAACAAATGGTTTCGATTCTTTTGTGAATCCTTTAGCCAATATTCTTACAAATCCTTCGTCTTCTCCTGGCCAAGCCTCTAAGAATTTGGCTATTGCACCAATAGAACTTTTTTTCTTAACTTCTTTTACTCTCCCAGCTACTTCTTCAAATTCATTTATCAGATTTTCAGGATTATCAATAGTTTTTATCTCTTCAAGAAAATCCTCTTTTTTTAAAAGAGTTTCATTTCTCTGTATTTCTGTATTTTTTATAAGTTTTTCAAGTATTCTCTGTATCTTTTCGACATCTTCCAAAGTTTTCATTGCATTCAATCCCTTAGCTTCAAACAATGCATCCCTTAAAGTAAAAGTAGAAATTGAATTACTCAATAGAGATCTGCATTTCTCCGGTAAATTATGAGATTCATCGATTATAATTATTGATTCGCTTAATTTTTTGTTCATTTTCAGAAATATTGTTTCACGAATAGAAGGACTTAATACATGATAATAGTCGCCAATTATTACAGTCGCCTTCTTCCCCAACTCGCATGCCATTTCAAAGGGACACAATTTAGCAACAGTGCATTTGTCAACCATGTGTTCAACATGCATTGGATTTTCTTTTTCAAGAAATTCAAGCATCCTTTTGGCCTCAGTCGTTAAATTCTCTTTGGATTTCATATTCTCGCAATATTCACAGTTTCCCTTCTCTTTCAATGTTTTGCAGTATTCTGCAAATTCATTAGTGCCCATAGTAGAAACCCCGGATTGTGAACACATCCATTTCTTTCCTAATAAATCAACAACATGAAAGTTTAGATTATATTTTTCCTTTATTATTTTCAATGTGTCAATGGCAATTTTATGCTGTGTGTGTTTAGGTGTAATAAAGAATATCGTTAAATTCTTTTCAATTGCATGTTTTAAGGCAACCGCCAAAGAAGCAGCAGTTTTTCCCAATCCGGTGGGTGCATGAATCAGCAAGTTTCTTTTGCTTTTTATTGCATTATCAATTTTTTCCATGAGCTTATTTTGCTCTTGCCTAACCTTGTCAAAGGGAAAATAATAATCCATGATTAAACTTCTTAAAAGAAGAGAGTATATAAACTATTTGTATGCTTGTCAAGTGGATAAGAAATGGGGACGCCGGGATTTGAACCCGGATCCAGCGGTATCTTCATACCGACTTTTTCATCATAGCTTTTTACAGCTCAGTGCTCCGATATTCTGGAGCCGCTAATAATAGCCTAGTTATACGACGTCCCCAAGCCTACCAACGAATATAATTTAATCCTATATAAACCTTATGCTTAAAAATAAGCCACTTGACAAACGCGCACGAAGGTCTTAATAAGAAAGTTAAGGTTTAGAAAATAATGTTTAAGTTACCCTATGAGGTTAGAATAGTGTTAAGAAAGTCTATTGATAATTATGTAGTAACGATTAAAAAAGATATTCGCAAAATATTAAAAATTGATTATTCGAGTATCCTGCTTCTAGAAATTAATAATCAAAAATTTATTCGGACACTTAATAATGATTATCAAATATCAATTCCTAAAAAGATCACAAATACAAACGAAATAATTTTAAAATTCACTAATATTTACAGTAAACAAGAAGCAAAAAGAAGAGAAAGATTTGAAGTGAATAAGAATGAATTAAACATAAGGTCATTTGTTCCTTCATTGACGCAATCACAAAAAGAAATTTATATCTTGCCTGAAAAAGACGAATCCTATGTTTGGTATTCAATTGGTGGCGGTGCAAAAGAGGTAAAAATCAAAAATTGTTTAAACATTGAAAAACTCTCTGAATTGGTTGGGTTTTATTTTGGAGACGGGAGTACATCAAATGGGATAAAAAGTTTCAGATTGACCAATTGTGAACCTTCTGTGCTTATTTATTGCTTGGATATCCTTGAAGAGATTGGAATTAAAAGAGAGGAAATTAAATTGCAAATCATATATAGTACGCCAACTGAAATAAGTTATTCGATACTAAATCGATGTGTTAGATTTTGGAGCAAAACGCTTAATGTGCATAAAAACCAGATTATTTCAGTTAGCAAAAGCAAAGGTAAAACCGAATCATTAAAATATGGTTCTGCCCGGATCTTTATAGACAAAAATATTTTAGTGGAAATTTTACTTCATGGACTGTTAGCAAATGTCCTTAACCGCATCAAAAATCCTGAAAATGAATATGACTACGTCATGTTAAAAGGATTTTTACGTGGATTAGCTTCTGCAGAAGGTTGTGTTTTATTCAATAAAAATAATTCATTAATCCGTGTCGGGCTTTCATTTGATCCCCACTCAGAAGAGTTAAGTTTATACAAGACTCTGCTCGGGCATCTCGGCATAGAAAATTATCATATTCATGGTAACGAACTTTTAATTCAAAAACATAAAAATTTTCAAAAACTTAATGAAATGAATTTATTCAAAATGAAAATGGATATATCCATTTAATAAATGTTTTGCCTATACCAAATGAATAAATCCCTTTGAAAAAGGATAATAATACTTTTTTGTAGCTCTTTGCAGCATTACCTTCAATCTTGCCGGTCAAAATCTTATCTAGTTCATCAGGAAATAATACTTGAACTGAAAATCCTGCTTTTGTTATTTCTCTCTTATAATGCCACCAATAATAATAATTGTCGTTAAATCCATCTGCATTGCTCTCTTCCATGCTCTTGTTTTTTGAATCAAATAATCCTCTTACGGGTTCTCCGATAATAAACCACTTCCCATTCTTTTTCAATACGCGAGAAACGTGTTTAGAAACTTTTCCGACATTAGAACTATGGTGGAGGCTTGAGCACATGAAGACCACATCAAAACTATTTTTCTGCAAGTCTATATCCTCAAAAGACATCAATCTTGTTTTCATCTGATGCGTGGTAAAATGCTTGATTCCTGCCAGTCCAGTATAATCAAAAGGATTAATATCTGTTACCAGGATATTCTTAAATTCCATATTCCTGAGTATTGCTGATGCCCATCCATTCGCTGCAGCTAATTCTAATATTTTATCTTTCTTATTAAGATATTTAGATATCTGAATTATATGATTTGAACCATACGTTGATATTTATTTCTTGAATATATC
>JAGVXY010000012.1 GCA_018303545.1 Candidatus Woesearchaeota archaeon
ATTTTTTCTCAATATTTTTTCCGTGTCGCAAATATCAATCGCCACAACGCTTTTTGCGCCAGACAGCAATGCCCCGATTGTCATATACCCCACCCCGCATCCTATATCCAAGACTGCTTTTCCATTCAAACCGGAAATGGCAGAAGCAACATTTTTACTAGATCTTGAAACTCCGATATTTTTTAAGGATACGCCATCCAGCTTTATAATTTTATCCCTAAAAACATTTGGATTATATTCTAGATAAGCATTCATTTCTTTTTCAATATCATGGTATTGTGTATAGAACTCATCGTTTTTTGCAAGCTTCGCCTCTGCTAAATTAGATTGTGCCATATTTAAATAAAATAGTTATATTCATATATAAATGTTCTTCTGTTTTTGATTTTAGACGCCCCTTCATATAAATTTCTTTTTCCGCAGAAAAAGGCACTCTGTCCGTAGGACTCGGAATTCCCCCCCGTCGTTTCTTTTTTTTAGTTTAGTTTTTTAGAAAATTGCCCCCTTCGTTAGCCCCTGAAATTATTGAATAGAATCTTTGTTATACGGCCGAGTCTGAAAGACGAGGTAAAATCCGCAGGATTTTATGTTTTTTTCAATCCAGTGAGCGAAGCGAACAAAATAATTTATTATTTTCGTGAAAAAAATACTGTATAACGCATCGTATGCGTATTTCCTTATTTTCCTGCTAGTTTAGACCATTCTTTTATCGATTTTAAGAAATCGTTTCAAAAAATTTAATGCAACTAAATAGTAATTACCTCCATTTTTGTCCCGTAAAATTTACGGTTTTTTATGAAAAAGCATTATAAACAGGGGTTTTTAAAAATTAAGTAATGGACGTAATAGAAAATATGAAAAGAGAAATGTTCAGAAGGAAATTAAGTCCAAGAACAATTAAAACTTATTTGGAATATGTTAAGAAATTTTTACTTTTTTGCAAAAAAGAACCTAAAAAATTTTCTAAGGTGGATATAAAGTACTTTTTAGATCAATATGCCTGCAGAGGCGCATCTGGCAACACAATTAATGTTGTTAACAATGCATTGAGATTTATGATGGTCGAAGTTTTGAGAAAAAGTTTAAGATTAAATATCCGATATTCAAAGAAGCCAAAGTGTCTGCCAACAGTTCTTACAAAAGAAGAAGCCTTAATGCTAATAAATTCAATAACCAATGCGAAACATAGGCTAATGGTTTCCTTGATGTATGGGGCAGGATTAAGAGTCAGCGAAGTTTTAAAATTGAAGAAAGAAAACTTAGACTTAGAAAATAATTTTGGATGGGTCCGAAGAGGCAAGGGAAATAAAGATAGGCCATTTATAATCCCCTTAGCAATAAAAAATGAGCTTTATAATCACTTAAATAATATTGATTCTTATTTATTTAAAGGCAGAAATAATGGACCTTTGTCAGTTAAATCTGCCCAGGTAATAGTAGAAAAGGCAGCAAAAAAGGCAGAAATAAACAAAAATGTGCACCCTCATACCTTAAGACATTCATTTGCAACGCATTTGATAGAATCAGGCAATTCATTAACTGCGGTGCAGTCATTAATGGGCCATTCAGAAGCAAGAACGACAATGACTTATATCCATTTAGCTGCGCCAAAATTGATTAATATTAAAAGCCCGCTTGATGAAATTTAATTGATACAATGTATATATTAAAAAACTACTTGACAAATACTCATAAAATTTATATACTATTCAAGTTTCAGAATTATCGGGTGAGGAGGGCTTTAGATGATTTCTTCGGTTTCGGAGCAAATAGAAAAATTTCAGGGATTCTTTGAGCAAGAATTCAAGAATGAATTGAATGAAGTTATAAGTGGAGAAGTCAAGTCCTTACAAGTTGATTTTCTAAAACTGACTGTTTTTGATATGGAACTTGCCGAAATGCTACTAGAAAACCCTAAAGATTTGATACGAGCAGGAGAATTAGCATTAAATAATATTGATGGTCTGGAAGAGAAACAATTAAGATTAAGACTTTTTAATCTGCCAAAAGCCCAGCAAAAAGAAATTAGAGATATAAGGAGCAAACATCTAGGAAAATTTATTTCTTTTAGGGGATTGATAAAACAGGCTTCAGATGTAAGACCTCAGGTTGTTTCTGCAAAATTTGAATGTCCTAGCTGTGGAAATACAATAAATATTTTACAGGTAGATGTAAAGTTTAAGGAACCAAGCAGGTGCAGCTGCGGAAGACGAGGAAGCTTCAGAATATTATCGAAAGAACTGGTAGATGCACAAAGAATTGTTATTGAAGAATCTCCTGATGCATTAGAGGGCGGTTCACAGCCTAAGAAGTTAGCTGCATTCTTAAGAGAAGACTTGGTTGATCCGAAAATGGAGAAGAGAACTACACCTGGAAGCAAAGTCGAAGTGTGCGGAATAATCGTTGAAATTCCTGTGCCGGATAAATCTGGCGGATTAACGACAAGATTTGATATTGTTATGGAAGCAAATAATATTATACCTCTAGAACAAGATTACAGCGATATTTCTGTTTCGGAAGAAGATAAAAAAGAAATAATTGGGCTAAGCAAGGCTCCTAATTTAATGCAGAAATTCATCAATTCGATAGCGCCATCAATTTATGGACATGAGAATGTAAAAAAGGCATTGGTTCTGCAGCTTATGGGTGGTGTTAAAAAAGAAAGAGCAGACGGCACAAGGACTAGGGGAGACTTTCACATATTATTAATTGGTGATCCTGGTTGTGGAAAATCACAATTATTGAAATTCATAGGCGCTGCTGCACCGAGAGCGAGATATGTTTCTGGAAAATCTGCTTCTGGAGCTGGCCTTACTGCCGCTGTCGTGAAAGATGAGTTCATTCGAGGATGGAGCTTAGAAGCAGGAGCTATGCCTTTAGCTAATAAAGGAATATGTGTGATAGATGAAATGGATAAAATGAGCAAAGAAGATACCAGTGCGTTGCACGAGGCTATGGAAATGCAAACCATTACCGTATCAAAAGCAAATATTCAGGCAACTTTAAGAACCGAGACAACAGTTTTAGCTGCAGCGAACCCTAAAAATAGTAGATTCAATCCTTACCAGACTTTAGCAACCCAAATTGATATGCCCTCAACATTATTGGACAGATTTGATTTAATCTTTCCTGTTAAAGACCAACCTACGAAAGAGAAAGATACATTAATAGCAAATCATATTCTTGAAATGCAAACTTCAAAAGCAAAAGAGCCAGAAATAAATGCAAAATTATTAAGAAAATATATCTCTTACGTTAAACAAAATATAAATCCAGAACTGACCGATGAAGCAAAAGAAGAAATAAGGAGCTTTTATGTTAATCTTAGAAACACAACCCCTAATGGAGAGGATGAAATCAGATCAATACCTATTACGGCAAGACAGCTTGAAGGACTGATAAGATTATCAGAGGCTGCGGCGCGATTAAGATTATCTGGAAAAATAACTAAAGCCGATGCAAGAACAGCAATAGAACTGACAACATATTGTTTGATGGAAATTGGACTTGATCCTGAGACTAAAGAATTGGATATTGATAGAATCGGCTCCGGAACTTCTGCTTCTGAAAGAAGAAAAAAAGCTGTTGCACAACTGATAATTGAGATAATTGACGGACTAGCTAAATCCGGAATGAAAACGATACCTATAGCAGATATATTCGGAAAAGCTGCGGAGAAAAGCATAACTGAAGATAAGGTTCTTGAAGTTGTTGAGCAGATGAAAAGAAATGGAGATATATTTGAACCGAAGCAAGGATATATTGAGAAAATATGACGGAAACATTTAGAAGACAGGTGGCATGCAAAATATGGATAAGCGATTTAGTTACGGGGCAATATGTCAAGAGCAAAGGTGATTACGAACCGAATTTTGTGATTGTTAGGGATAAAAATATTTCTAGGGTCAATCTGATTGCTAATGTAATAATGAAATATGATTCTGAAAATTTTGTTTCAATTACCTTAGATGATGGTAGCGCTACAGTTAAGGTCAATGCATGGAGAGAAGATGTGAAAATGATGAGCGCTTTGAAGATTGGCGATATTGTGAATGTGATTGGCAAGGTGCGAGAAAATAACCTGGAGATTTTTCTTGCTCCTGAAATTGTCAAGGTGCTTGATAATCCAAACTGGGAACTTGTAAGAAAATTAGAGCTGTACAAAGAGTACGGAAAGCCTTCATTCAATGAAACTACAACCGTTGTTGTACCTAAAGACGTAAAAGAAGATGTTATTGAAGAGATTGTTGTTACTGAAGCTGTGAGGAGCAAAATATTAAGGGCGATTGAGAAACTTGATGCTGCTGATGGGGTCCTTGTTTCTGATTTGTTAAAAGAATGCGGTGATGACGGATATGCAACTGCTGCGCTGAGAGAGCTCATTATAGAAGGTGAGATATACGAGCCAAGACCCGGAAGGGTCAAATTATTGGATTGAGGGAAACCTTTAAAAAGCTCAGTTAAGTTCTTTCTTTTATATGGAATATTCGGATATGTTAAAGCGTGGAAGGGCAAATTTGCCTGAGAAGCTGCTAAATCCTACTGGGGAAAGATTCGAAATACCCAAAGTAAAAGGCTTTATTGAAGGAAACAAGACTATAATGACAAATTTTTCCCAGATTGTTGATGCTTTTAGAAGAGAGGGAGATTTGTTCCTTAAATTCTTGCAAAAAGAATTAGCAACCCCTGCACAAGTTGATGGCCAGAGGCTGATTTTAGGCAGGAAATTGCCCGCTAATCTGATAAACCAAAAAATCGAAGAATTTGCTAAGACATATGTTCTATGTCCTGATTGCGGAAAGCCCGATACAGTGTTAATAAAACAGGATAGACTCTTATTCTTGAAATGCCAGGCTTGTGGTTCTAAACACCCTGTAAAAGCAAAAGTTTAATTAATTAATTTAAATTAAGGGTTGTTAAAATGAAATTTTACGTAAAGATACATAAAGATAAAATGCACGAAGTTGTGGCAATAGCTGATGAAGATGTAATCGGCAAGACTTTTGAAGAAGGTGAATTATGCATAACTATTTCCGAAAGATTCTACAAAGGAGAATTAAAAGATGAAATGGAAGTGAAAAAAATATTTATGGAAGAAGACAATATCAATATTGCAGGAAATAAAGTTGTTGATTTGGCAATAAAATCAGGTATAATCTCAGAAAAAAATGTGATTAAGATTCAAGGAGTTAAGCATGCCCAAATCGTCAGATAAACATGCAAAATATTATGAAGCCATAATCCAGCTTAGGCCGGAAAAACAGGAAGTTTTAGATTTTATTTTGAGCGAGGTTGAAAGGAGAGATGATGTTTTTATTTCTAAAATTGAAAAATTAAAGACCGGCATTGATATTTATATAAGCAGCCAGAACTTTGCAAGATCATTAGGAAAAAAATTGAAAAATAAATTTAAAGGCGATGTAAAAATAACAAGGACTATATTTGGAATGCAAAGAGATACAGGAAAGATAATATACAGAGGGACAGTATTGTTCAGGTTAAAATGAGCAAGAAGAAGTTTTCAACTTTTGGAAATGTTTTTGATGATTCTACTTTGAGGATATTATTCAAACTTTCTTCGCAGGGATATTTCGATGAAATGTTAAGCCCGGTTTTAATTGGAAAGGAGGCAAATGTGTTTACTGCTTCCAAGGGCAAGGGCAAAGTCATTGTTAAAATTTATAGAACTCAGGCGTGTGATTTCAACAAAATGTACGATTATCTTGCACCAGATCCAAGATTCCCCAAACTAAAGAAAAATAGAAGAGAGATAATTGTGACCTGGGCAAGGAAGGAATATAGGAATCTGTTAATTGCGAGAAAGGCAGGAATTAATGTGCCTACGCCTTATGCTGTGAACGGCAATGTTCTGGTAATGGAAATGATTGGTAAGGATGAGCCGGCAAAAAGGCTAAAAGATCGGTTGCCCGAGGATATAGAACTGTTTTACGAAAGCTTTATAAAAGATGTCCGGAAATTATACAAAGAAGCAAAACTCATACATGCAGATTTATCGGAGTATAATGTGCTTATACTTGATGATAAGCCTTATATAATTGATTTTTCGCATGCTATTTCAATGAAATATCCAAGATTTGTGGATTTTCTTGAACGAGATTTGAAAATAATGACCAAATTTTTCAATAGGAAAGGTTTAAATTTAGAATATGAAAAGGTGCTAAAATATGTCACAGATGGAACTGAAGATAAATAAGAAAAGAATTGCGGTCTTGATAGGCATTAAAGGAGAGACTAAAGCAAGACTTGAAGAGCTTTCAGGCTGTGAAATTGAAATAGATTCTGATGAAGGGGATGTTTTAATTGAAGGTGAAGATGGCGTGATGCTAATGGATCTTAGGAGTGTGATCTATGCTATTGGAAGAGGATTCAGCCCTATGACGGCTGAAAAATTATTTGATGAAGAGTATATGATGGAGATTATCAATATTCTTGAATTTACTGGGAAATCTAAGAAAAAATTATTGAGAATGAAAGGCCGAGTTATCGGTGCTGAAGGCAAGGCAAGAAAAATGATTGAAGCTTTAACTGATACTGAAATTTCTGTTTTTGGAAAGACTTTAGCAATAATCGGAAAACATGAAGATACAGCCATTGCTAAAAGGGCTTGTGAGGCTTTATTATCTGGTGCGCCACATAGTAATATATTTTTAGCTCTTGAGAAACATAAGAAACAAGGAATGAGATTTTAAAATTTAATCTAAAACCGCATAAAGTGTTTATCTAAGGTTTGTTGCGTTATTGATAAATTGTTTTCTTGCATGGGTGAATTTTCTATTCTATATCGTTTTGATGATTTAATTTATTCTTTTAAGGATAAAAATATTTATAAAGGGATGATTGAATAGGATTAGTATAGATTTTCTATTATGAGGTGAGCAGAGTCGCACAAACTAAATTATCTGAAACGAAAGAGAAAAAAAAGTATGATACAAAGGCAGATGAACTTGCGACTAAGCAGAGGGAAATTTCTGTCTCTGAGTTCTTTCTTAAAAATAGACACTTATTGGGTTTTGATAATCCAAGGAAATCGATTTTAACTGCAGTAAAAGAAGCGGTTGATAATTCCCTAGATGCTTGTGAAGAAGCAGGCATATTGCCTCATGTGATAGTAAGGGTCAAAGCTGCAGAGGGGCAAGATAAATTCAAAGTCGTTGTTCAAGATAATGGGCCAGGAATAATACCTGAACAAGTTCCTAGAATTTTTGGAAAGTTATTATATGGGAGCAAGTTCCACAAATTGAGCCAGACAAGAGGACAGCAGGGAATTGGAATTTCTGCAACTGCAATGTACGGGCAATTGACAACGGGGAAACCATTAAAGGTAATAACGAAGACTAATCCCAAGAAACCTGCCTACTATTGTGAGATTGTTATCAATACAAAAACAAATGAACCCCAGATTATCAAAGAAGAATATAAAGAATGGGATGAAGTTCAGACTGGAACTAAATTGGCTGTTGAAATGGAAGCCATATATCAGAAAGGCAAAAGGTCTGTTGATGAATATTTAAAATTAACAGCAATATCAAATCCGCATACAACAATAACTTATTATCCTCCTGACAGCAATGATGCGATAGAATTTCCAAGAGTTACGGATAAAATGCCAAAAGAGGCTAAAGAGATAAAACCGCACCCTTATGGCGTTGAATTAGGAATGCTCATGAAGATGCTGCAGGATACTAAAGCTACAACATTACAATCTTTCTTGCAGACTGATTTCTGCAGAGTTTCTGCGCATGTTGCGAAAGAAATATGTGATAAGGCTAAATTATATGAGAAAGCAAGACCTGCAAGAATTGCCAGACAGGAAGCAGAGGCGTTGTATAAATCAATTCAAGAAACTAAAATTATGGCTCCACCAAGCGACTGCGTCTCTCCTATTGGAGAAGAGTTACTTGTTAAGAGTTTGCAGAAAGAAGTAACTGCAGATTTCTATGCCGCGATTACAAGACCGCCTTCTGTTTACCGTGGAAATCCTTTTGTTGTTGAATGTGCCATAGCTTTTGGAAATGGATTGCCACAAGATGAGCTTGTGCAGGTTTTTAGATATGCAAATAGAGTTCCATTGCAATATGAGCAAAGCGCTTGCGCTGTTTCTAAATCTATTGTTGATACTACTTGGAGAAATTATGGGCTACAGCAAAGCAGAGGCGCACTGCCTTTAGGTCCGATGGTCTTAATGGTGCATTTGGCATCTGTATGGGTGCCATTCACTTCAGAGAGCAAAGAAGCTATTGCAAGCTATCCTGAAATTGTCAAAGAAATCAAACTTGCGCTACAAGAATGCGGAAGAAAATTAGGAATCTATATCAGAAAAAATATCAAAGCTAAAGAGCAGAGGGATAAAGCTAATTTATTAGAGAGATTTATTCCTGAAGTTGCTGGTGCCTTACATAGTTTGACTGGGGAATCTAAGAGCGCAATAGAAGAAAAATTAAAAATGATATTAGCAAGAGGATTACCTGCTTTATTGAAAGCAGGAGATGAGGAGAAGGAAGAGGAAAAAGATGGTGGACAAAAATAAACTTGCAAGGCAGAGGCTGAAGCTGTTTGGAGAAGGGATAGTTGCGGATATATTAAAAAAGAAGCAGCCAGTAATTGATTTGCCTGTGAGGTCTGTGACAAATGTAAAATTCAATGAGAAATCTGGGACGGTACAGCTGGGAAACAAGATGGCTCAGAGGTTCTTGTTTAATTTAGCACATGCTAAAAAGTTTATGCAGACAGTTGAAGTCGCAAAGATAAGCAATGATTTACTGAAAGAAGAGAAGCATGCAAGTTTAAGAGACGTATTCTATATGGCTAAGAGATCAATTGCTGGAACTAAAACAAATATCGTTGATGACCAAGTTGAATCTGATAAAGTTATTGAAGATTTGGAATTAATTTCAGATATGTCCAGAGAACAATTGAATATCAATGCCAATAAAATGGGCTCTGTGGCAGGAAAAGTAATTGTAGAAGATAAGGGTGATAAAATCGACTGGTCTAAATTAGGATCTGGGGGATGGTCGATTCCTTCGAATGTTGAAGAGATTCAATTTGCTAAAGTGAATGCCCAATATGTCATTTATATGGAGAAAGCCGCCGTATGGGAAAGATTGCATGAAGATAAATATTGGGACAAACATAATTGCATAATAATGTGTTCGCAGGGACAGAGTACGAGAGGAATAAGGCGGTTGCTGCAACGATTGCATCAGGAGCATGGTTTGCCTGTTTACATATTAACTGATTTTGATCCTTGGGGATTTTATATATACTCTGTGTTGAAGTTCGGTTCTATTAGTTTGGCACATATTTCTGACCAGCTAGCAATACCTGAGATTAAATTCTTAGGGATAACTGCTGATGACATTGAGAAATATGATTTGAAGAAACACTTTATCAAATTGAAAGATACTGATACTGCAAGACTGAAACAGATGGGTAGCTACGAATGGTTCACTAAAAATAAATTATGGCAGAGACAGTTCAAGATGATGAAAGATTTTGGGTCTAAAGCAGAAATCCAAGCTTTAAGTGCTCGCGGAATATCCTTTATTTCTGAAAAGTATCTGCCAGAGAAGATTAAGAATAAGGATTTTATTGATTAGATTAAAATGAGATTGCTGAATAAAAACACTTAACCAAACATCAAGTTTCTAGAATCATTGTGCTCTTCGCAATCTTCCAAGTTGCAGCAGAGCTTATTCAATGCGTATTCAAAATCTGACTCTTCAATAGACTCCGCATTCCTTCTAATAGCGGAATATCCTGCTTCTGTGCAAATAGATTTTATTTCAGCACCCGTCAATCCTTTAGTCTTTTCTATATATTTGTCCAAGCTAAATTCGGCAAGCTTCATGCCTGCGATATGTATTTTGAAAATTTCCGTTCTTGATTTCTTGTCCGGAAGCTCCATTTCCACTACGCGATCCAAACGACCAGGCCTTAAAATCGCAGGATCAATTATATCTATACGATTTGTCGCACCTATTATTTTTACATTCTCTAAATCTTCGAAGCCGTCAATCTCGGCTAACAGCTGCATGAATGTCCTTTGCACCTCTCTTTCCCCGGAAGTTGAATCATCTGTTCTTTGACCCGATATAGAATCTAATTCATCAATGAATATAATTGCTGGAGCACGCTCTCTGGCCAGTTTAAATAAATCCTTGACCAATTTGGCACCTTCGCCGATGTATTTCTGCACTAATTCAGAACCCACTAATTCAATAAATGTGGAGTTTGTAGATGCTGCTGCGGCTTTTGCCACCAAAGTTTTTCCCGTGCCTGGAAGGCCATACAATAATAATCCCTTATGAGGTTTTACACCTAATTTTTTAAATAGTTCGGGCTTGGTCATTGGCAGTTCAATAACTTCCTTGATTTCTTGAATTTGCTTTTTTAACCCGCCAATATCTTTCCATGAAATTTTGGGTTTTTCTATTACGACATAATCTTCAACATTGAATAGCTTTTCTTTTTCCACCTTGGAAATAATTGTGAATGATTTCTGCTCTGTCAAAACCACATCATTGGCTTCTATTTTTCCTTCTAATTCTTTTGCGATATGAACGTATAATGAATGACCGTTTTTTAATCTAATAATTGCTTTATTATCCAATATTTTATCCACTGTGCAGACCACCAATGGCAGACTTGAAAACTTGTTAAGTTCTGTTTTCAGATTTAATATAGTGCGCTTGAGTTCTTGATTTTCGTCGTAAAGCGGAAGAACTTCTCTTAGTGCTTCATCTGGACCAGAATCACCTCTTATATTAAAATTTAAATCATTCCTCATTACTTTTGATTAAATGAGGCGCTATTATAAGCATATCGATAGTATAAAAGTTATATTTTTTTATTTGAATTATTGTGCTAACTGAAAGTAGTTACTCGAAAATCTTGCGGATTTTTTAGGATAAACAATATAAACATTATTTGTTAGTGGTTGTTATATGGATGAAACTTTGATTTTGAAGGTATCTTTGGTCTCTGCTTTGTTTGGGGTGCTAATATTGCTATTTTTATGTGATAGTTACGTCTCTGATTCTACGGCATTTGAAAATATGAACGAAAATATAGGCAAGAATGTGCGCGTTACAGGATTAGTAAGTTCAATAAGAGAATATCCTACCGTTAAAATAATTAAAATAAAAAATGGGGATAGGGGCATAGATATTATTGCATTTACTTCTGAAAATATTTCCATTAAAGAGAACGATATAATTGATGCAGAAGGAGAGGTCGTTGAATACAACAATCAAACTGAAATATATGCGGATTTACTTAGGATATATCACTGAGATTCGCGTTTTAGGTAATCCCCTCTGTTGAAAAGATTTCTTATACCTGTTTTTGTTATTTTTCCTATACCTAAGTTCTCATCTCGCCCATTTTGAATCAATTTATAATCAATGCCTTTACCTAGAATCTTAATTTTCTTATCTAAAAAAATATCTCTGCCGCATAAAAATAACCATTCACGCTTCTCATCTACAATTGCTTTATCTTTTGAATCTTTTGCGATTAATTCTAATAAAGCTAAAGACGGATTAAATTGATTATTTTTTTCTTCTCCTAGATACAAACCGAATGAAGAGGGGGAATTATTTAATTTTACTAATTTATTATTCTTTAAGAAATATTTACTTCCTATTTTAACATAATCGATTTCTTTATTCGTGAATTTTTTTATGAATCTTTCAATCATTTTCTTATTTTTGCGATGAAAAATCCTTGGGTCCCATTGGGCCAGATTCTTCTGCATTTTTTTATCTCCTCATTAAGTTTTTTTCCGTTAAATTCTATGATGCCTGGAGCACCTATTGTGTTTACTTCTTCTAATTTGATTTTGAAATTAGTTAATGCCCAATCAATTACCAATTCATCCTCTTCAGGCTCTAAAGAGCAAGTAGAATAGACTAAAGTGCCGTTTTCATTTAAGTGATTTATTGCTGTTTTTAACAACTCTTTTTGGAGCTCTGAGTTTTTTTCTGCATCTTTTATTGTTCGTTTTTTGAACCAATCTTCTTGGCTTAAGAAATTGCCAGAGCAAGGCGCATCTAATAGAATAAAATCAAATTTTTTATTTACTTTATTTGCGTCTAAAAGATAGGTTGAAACATTTTTCAAACCCAATCTTTCCAAATTATTATCTAAAGAGATTAATCGTTCTTTTTTTTGTTCTGTTGCGATTACTGCTTCTGCATAAGTTGCTAATTGCGATGTTTTTGAACCCGGAGCGGCGCACATATCCCACACTAACCCGTTTGGATTTAATATTTCCACAGGGATTTGAGATGCGGCTTCCTGCAATTGCAATAATCCTAATAAGTATTCTGGCGAGGCACCTAATGAGAAATCTGATTCATACCAATAACCCTGTCTTAAGAATGGTATTTTTTCTACTATCACTCCTTTTTTCTTTAGCCTCGAAATCAATAATTCGGGCTGAATTTTTGCAGTGTTAATACGAAATGATTTTCTTGGAGCTATTTTTTTATACTCATATCCTAATTTCTGATATCTTTCTATGAATGGATTCATTTTAGATCCAAAGTGACTATACCTTTTTTTGCATTCACTTTAATGTTTTTTGTGGCTAATTTCTGCTCGATTTCAATCCAAGATATTTTTTTATCCCGGGCTTTTTTTATTACGTCTAAAATTTCTTTGATATACTGATAGTTCTGGTAAATTAAATCACCTTTAATTCTGTCTTTTTCCGAAGTTTCTTTTATTTCTTCTAAATGGATTAATTGCTGGGCTTCTATATTTTTCCATGTATTTAGTTTTTCTTCGAATTTAATATCTATGTCTGATTTTTCTTCTTCGGCCAAGTCTTTTCTTGAGTAATTATCTATGATCTCATTGAAACTTTGAAAATTTGTACAATTTTCATCGAACTTGAAAGGCAATGCTTCTCCATTGCATAGATTTGGCTCTATTTTTAATGATTTTAACTTTTCTATTAGCTTGAATAGTTTATCTATATCTGGATTTTTCTCATTTTTATCTATTTTTAAATATTCGCAAATTTTTTCAGCATAGAATCGGCCTAATGAGAAATCTTTGGCTAATACCTTTACAGTTTCCTTACTGCCGATTAGATTCTTTAAATCTTTTTTTTCTAATTCAAAAAAGTTTAGACTCGCAGAAGGAGGCAATTGATATTTTTGCTTTGGCATAACATCGCGGTCTTTCCATTTTTGTTGCTTTAATGGTGAGATTATTATAAGATTTTCATCACAAAGGATTATATTTCCTTTACTGAATAATTCTAGGATAAGATTAAATCTTGCTTCCTTTGCTTCGATTTCTATGATAACAATTCTTTCTGAGTTTACTTGTGAGATCTTTCTAATGAATGCGTTTTTTATTCTTCTTCTTAAGAATTTGCAGAATCCATACTCTCTATCTGCTTCTTTTTTATAAGTTGATAAATATATGATGTTTGGAGTGATTCTTAATAGAAATCTGCCTTTGCTGGATTTGAATATAGATAGGAAGAGCTCATCTTCTGAGACCTGATGAATATTGTCTATTTTGCCATCTAATAAAACTTGGAGCTCCTTAACGATACAGGCTATATCTATAAATGAATAATCTCTTGACATAAATTAAAAAATATTAGAAAAAGTATATAAATATTAGGGTTTAATGCTCAAAATTAAGGATTCTTCATTATCCAAACCCTCTGATGCGCCAATTACCCGAATATTACAAATGGCATTTCTTACGCCTCCACCATTTTCTTCAATAACTATAAAATCATTAAACTTTGCTAAAGAATTTAAAGTCTTCATTGGTGTTTCTGTATTACCAGAACTTGAGAAATAACATTTTATTTTTGGGTCTTTTGACTCTGCCTTAAGTTTATATTCCAATATTTCTGCCTCTGTGTTGTAAATTATTACACCTACAACCCGAGTACTTCTACTTGTCAATTCTTTTTGATTTGTAGTAAGAGTGATTAATGTGTCTGGTTCAATATTTTGTAAATCTTTTCTTGCCTGATCCAACATATCATCTGTCATAGGGGCGATTTTTTCAAATATGCTTCTAACAAAAAATAATCCCATGCTTAGAACAACTACACCTATTACTATAACGATAATTACATTCATTGACAATTCAATTGCTGCTCGTTTATTCATCTTGTTTTCCTACCTTTATTCTACCCGCACTATAACTGATCCAGTGTTCTCTTCCCCACCAGTATCTCCGATAACTTCAATATAACAACTAGTTGTCCTTAAGCTACCGCCGTTTTCCTTTACGAGCAAAATGTATTCATTTTTACCCCCAGAAGCTAAGGTTTTTTCATCTGTTTTTGCATTCATTCCACCTTTGACGCTAAAAACACAGTTTAAATCTTTGTCTCCTGGAGTTGCTTCAAGGTGATATTTTAATGGTGTTTCTAATGTGTTAAAAACGACGACACCAATGCCCTTATCTGCGCTTTGACTTATCTTTATGTTTAAAGGAGAGATTGTCAATAAAGAGTCTATCTGACCTAAACCCCCTAATGCAGACTGCGCTTCTTCAAAAGCCCCCTGGGAGATTTCACTAACTCCAGAAAATATGCTTCTAACGAAGACCAAACCCAAACTTAAAAGAACAACACCTATAACTATGACTATGATAGTATTCATTGACATTTCAATTGCAGCTTTTCTATTCAATATAATCACCTCTTGAAAATATAGAAAATTCGGTTATATTTAAATGTTATTGTAATTTTTGCTCAAGATTTCTTCATGCGAGGGGCGCATCAACTGTATTCCATGCTTTTTGAAAAGCTCTTCAAGGCTATTATGGCCATAATGTTTTATATAACTTTCTTTCATTTCAGTATGATTTAGAAATATTTGTTTTAATGTGAATTTATATGAACGCTCTGCAATTTCACCCATCTTTTCGGATTTTTGTGGATTCTCAAAAAGACCCCAATCATTTTTAGACGGCTCAAAAAGGAGAATATCTATATGGGGGTATTTAATTTTATAATTTATTAATGAATGATGCAATCGAGAATGATTTGCAGCCCTTAATGATTGTTGCAAAATCTTACCTTCGCTAAGAATTTTTCCGGGTGAGGTTTTTATTGGCCTGAGGGGATTTATGCAGATTATAAATTCGGCACCATTATTTATAACATTTTGTATATAGGTGGTGTTATTCAGTGCCCCATCAGTGAAGCATTTAAGGCAATTATCACTGAAATATTTTCCAGGAATAATTGTTGGTTCAAAATAACCGGGCAGAGAGCAAGATGCTTTTACTGCTAGAGAAATTGGGACATTGTTATAATTCTTGTTTCCAAAAACTATAGGCTCTGTTAATTCTCCGTTATCTGTATCTGTTGCACAGATGTACAATTCTTTTTCCAATTTACTGAAATCATCAGTTCTAGAATCTTTTGAGAATAAATCTTTTAAATAAAGCTCCAGTCCTCTGCCGGAATGAATGCCCTCTGAAAGTATCTTTTCACCCATATCAAAAATAAGATTATAAGCAAATTCAAAACTTATGGGGTTTTTCATATCTAATGTCCAATCAATAAACTTCTTTGCCGGAAACAATGATATTTTTGCCAGCTTCAACAAAAGGTCCAGGTTAAACTTTTGAAGTTTCATGCCGTTGAACATTTTTACGTTCTTTGTATCATTGAATAATGAGGCATATATTTCATCTATGGGGAGTTGATTTGCAAGCAATGATGCAACAAATGCGCCGGCGCTTAAACCCTGATAAATATCAAACTTATTTATAGAAAAATTCTGCATTTGCTGATTTAGAGCTTTCAAGGTGCCGATTTCATATGCCGCACCAAGAAAACCTCCGCCGCATAGGATTATTGCTTTTTTGCCCATATCCTTTAAAATATAGATTAGAATATTTATAACCTTTGTCTGGATTAAGACATAAAAACTTTAGATTTTTTTATATGTCCTTCTTGAGTTTACACTAGAAACCTTTAGAGATTAATCTTACTGCTTGAGCAGCGATAGCCAGGATTAAGAATGCCCCTAAAACACGAGGGTCAAATAAAATCTTTCCAATAGTACTACCAAAAGTCTGATTTCCTGAATCATCAGGGCTTGTTAAATTACGGATGTCTTCCCCGAAAACTTGTGTAATTGCTATTCCCCCAATGATGAAAAGCATTATCATTATTAGCCAAACATTTGTTGATTCTTGTGCGAATTCTGAAATAATGTCCGGCTTGACTCCGAGCATAAGAAAGAAAAGCATGGCTATGACAACAAACATAAGCAATAAAATAAACCAAGGTGTGGCAACTTCTACTAGTTTGCTTGCACCAGGCATAATTATGAAAAGCAAAGCTATGGTTACTGCAGCTATACCATCTAACCCCTTATTACCACCAAGGATTTTTGTTTTCTGCATTACTCCATACATTAAACCAAATATGAATACGAAGGTAATTATTGGGGAAAAGAATTTCAATAGCCCTACGTCAAGTACTGTTGCCATTATTTCCCTCCTTTACGAACTATTGACCAGATTACAACAAATGGGGCGCCAATTATTAAAAGCCAAACAAGATTACGAGCGTCTAAACTTAACCAATAAGGCAATTTGAATCCTGCGCCTGCAACTAATGCCCATATTAAACCTATTGTGGCAACTACAATTGCAACTGAAAACAAAGTATCATGAGTGGTTTTTCCTGTGAATAATCCTAAAATAAGCAAAAATGCCAATATCGCTAATAGAACCATTGAAACATTTGGCAGGAAACGCTGAATCATGTTGTAAAAAAATGTTGTTCTGATAACTAAGAATGCAATGACTAAAGCGATTATTGGGTTGACTTTATTGCTTGCGTCACCGAAAATATTTATTTTATCTAAAATACCGTAGATTATTGCAAAGACTAATAAGAAGGGCAGTAATATTTTGAAGAATCCTAATTTATCCAATTGCCCCATTATTTGATCTAAGGTCACTTTCCATCACCTGTTTTATTGCTGCCACCGACAATATAAGTTACTGCAAATGCTACCACTAATAATATGAATACTCCTAAAACCGCATCTTTTGAAAGCCAATGCGCCATAAAACTATAAACTGGGTCCCACCATCCTAGAGAGAAGATGAATACTCCTATTAATCCTATGAAAATTAAAACACCAAAGAAGATGACCCAGCCTTGGCCTAAGTATTCCTTATCAAATATATTTTTTCCTTGGCCTAACAGCATTCCAACAAGCATCATAAATGAAACAATGATTATTAATCCTAAAGCCACTTGAGGCATTGAGGTTTTTATTGTTTGTACAATCTTTGTTGCGCTTACGACAAATAATGCAATTGCAAAAGCAATCATTGAATTCAAATCTTTTCTTGGAACGTCATTGTCTTTTAATTTTACAGTTCCAAAAAGTCTTGTTTTTTCAAGAACCCCAAAAACAATTGTGAATACGAGAAGAAAAGGAAGGACTACATCGAAGAAGCCTAATTTATTTAGGAACTCAATAGCAACTCCTAATGTAGTCGTATCTGCCATTATTCTGTTTCCTCTTTCTCATATGAAGGCATTGCGGCTTTTGAAATTATCATTACGTCACCTATAGCTTTCACAAAGTTATGGGGCACGATTACGCCTTTAGCTCCGCCTAAAACATTCAAGAGATATGATTGTTTTGTGGCCTTTATGCGCCATGCATGGACTTTGTTACCTGCTAGGACGCTCTCTTCAATTTCTCCAAAGTAATCACCTGCATCGGTGAACACTTTCATATTCAACATTTCAGAAACAAATTTTGTGTTTAACATACTTATATCGCCTCCCTTTTATACTTCCACCTCTATGCTAAAATTAATTGATTACAATATAAAAGCTTTTCGGATTAAAAATTAGTTTAATAAATTTTGATTGAATTTAAATAGTTTCTGTAATATATATGATTGAGATTGATATATATATCCTTGAAGGTTAAAGTTTATTTATAATCATTTATAAAATTGGAGGTGATTATTTTGAAAAAGATAATGTTAATTGGAGTTTTAGTTATTTTGCTTGCAGTGGTTTTTTCTGGCTGCAGCAGTATAAATAGTATCATTGGTCAACGGCCTGGTGGTCAAAGCTGCGCACCAGGATGCAGATGTGTTTGTGAGGGAGATATTTCAGATGCAGGAGAATTGGATACTGACAGTGCTTGTGAAATTACCAGCATAAAGATAAATGATTTGACTAATGTGATTTTGTCTACTGGGGATGCGATGCAAATAAAAGTTACCACCAATAATCAGATTGCCTGCAATAATAAGGTTGCACTGATTTATTTTGACCTTTCTAATCAAGGCAATTATTGGAATAATGGACCTTACGCAAATGGCATATGGGTAAACTTAGAGCAAAGTGGAAAGATTTTGAATGGAGAGGCATTAGGCGCTCGTTCAATTACTGCCGGAGCAAATGGACTTCATCCTTACCTTGCTGCAAATTATAAGGTTAAGGTAAGATTTCCCGACCAGAATCCACAAGGGGGCCAAGTGATTTTAAAAATTAATCCGCCTTCAGCAATACCTAGTGGGGGTTTTAACTAACCAATTCTTTTTTTCTTTTTTTTAATAATCTTTATATACCCCCTCATTCTCTCAGCATTATAATATCATTAAACAATATAGGGGGTGTTTAATTTGGGGAAAATTACGATGGTTATTTTAGCAGTGGTATTTTTATTAGTTATTTCTGGATGCTCAAAAGAGACCATAAGTGAAAATATACAGACACAAGATGGAACTTCTGATGAAACAAATAATGAGAATTTGGACACAGGCTATGTGAGTGCAGTTTGCAAAATAGATAAAATTGAATTCAAAGATGAGGCAAGCATGACTAATGCGGGGTGGGGTGCTGTGGACAATGAAGCAATGCATATTTATCATTACCATAAGGATTTGCCTAAAGATGCAGTGAATATGGATATATTTGTGAATGGGTGCAGTGGATGGGATCTGAGGTTGGATTTTAATCCAGATTCTCATAGACAGCTTTGCACTTATGGAAAGCAATATGTTGTTGAAAATAAAGAGATTACTGGACCGATTATCTTATTGAGAGATGAAATTTATCCAGATACATGGTGCAATGGCAGAATCGCATGTGAAAATGATCCTCAAACTTGTGAGTGCATAGCAGGTGCAACATGTACTTCAACAGCTGCAACAAAAGCTGAATGCAGAGGACCATTATGCGAGTCATATTACAAAGTTACAGCTACTGCAACAAGCCCTGATGGTCAAAAGGTTGAATCTGAAGGATATTATTACGTAAATGTAATAGACTACAAATATTATTAATTTTTTTATATTTTAAATAATTCTTGAGCAATACTTTTTTAAAGGCATTGGATTTATTAATTTGCTATGGAAAGATACAAGAACCTGATACTTATTGGAACATCACATATTGCCATTGAATCTGTAAACACCGTTAGAGAAATTATTGAGTCCGAGAAACCCGATGTTGTTGCATTAGAGTTGGATTATAATCGATTTGCTGCTTTGATGTCTAAGAAAAAAGATTCACATTCTTTCTGGAAAGCAATAAGAACTTTAGGTATAAAGGGATTTATTTTTAATTTACTTGGTGCCTGGGTTGAGAATAAACTTGGAAAAATTGTCGGAGTAAAACCTGGATCTGAAATGAAACAGGCTGCAATATCGGCTAAAGGAACAAATGCTAAGATTGCGATGATAGATCAGGATATAAGAATAACAATAAAAAAACTTATTAAAGGAATAACCTGGAGAGAGAAATTCAGGTTTATTGGAGATATTTTTAAGGCAATATTATTTAGGAAACCGATAATTGAACCTTTTGATTTGAGAACTGTCCCAAAAAAAGAAACTGTAAAAAAATTGACAATGATGCTGAAAAAGAGCTATCCTTCAGTTTATAATACACTAATAAAAGAGAGAAATGAAATTATGGCAAAAAATTTATATAATCTAATGAACTTTGGAAAGATTGTGGCTGTTGTAGGAGCAGGCCACGAAGATGAGATTATTGGATTGATAGAAAAAAATGTTCAACATGACAAAAAAAGAAGTGATTGAATCTCTAGTTATTGTTTTATTTTTAACACTGTTTTTTGGCTTCAATGACGGAAGAGAAACTTTTGTAGCTTCATACTGGTTTGCGAATTTGCTGAGAATATTTGTTATTGTAATGATTACATTTATGGTTCATGTTTTTGGGCACAAGGTTGTTGCAAGCATCTATGGCGCAACTGTGACGACGAAAAATTGGGCTATACAGAGATATTGGATAACTCAACGAGCTCATTTGCCTATAGCAATGAATTTTTTTGGTGCAAGATACAAAATTAATTCTCTTTACATTGGTGTAGTTATAGGAATAATTGTAACTTTGATATCAAACGGAAAATTTTGGTTCGCAGGGCTTGAAAGCCAGGAATTATCAATAGACCGATTCAAGAGATTGGGCAAAGGAGGAATTGCGATATCAAAATGGGAAGTGGCAAAGATTGCAATAGCTGGTTCTATGGCTAATGTGATTTTGATTTTTTTGCTAGGGATATTTAATTCATCAGGGATATTTGATAAATTTATTTTGATTGGAGGATTATTTGCAATTTATTCAATGTTTCCTTTGCCTGGGTTGGATGGCAATACTGTGTATTTTGAATCAAAACCATTGTATATATTTGGATTCTGCTTCATTGTGCTTTCATTCTTTTTATTGCAGTTCTTAACTGCGGGAGCGACATTGTTTATGACCTTGTTGCTGACGTTTGTAATAGGCACCACTTGGTTTTATTTTAGAATGTTCAAGTAAATTTATGAAAGCAGGCTTATCAAACCTTTCTGTAAAAACCAAACTAAGAAAAGCCAAGTTATTATCGAAAAAGATCCTGATAATGCTAAGAAAATAAAGATTACCCCGATGATATCTATGATACTAACTATATCTTTTATAAAAATTAAACTTTTAATAAGAACTAAGATTGCAATTAAAGTGATAAATCCCGGTGCTACTTCTGCCCTTGCTAGTATTATTGAGACTGAAGCCAAAAGATCAATCATGCCGAACAGCTGAACTACCATCTATAGTATATTTTGGGTCTTGCTTTAAAAAAGTTTTGCTACTTGACAAACGTGCGCAGAGTTTATAAACATTAAACTTCTGCGATAAATTATGATTAAAGATTTTAAGCCTAGATTGTACCAGGAGACCATATTAAACACGTGCGCAAACAAGAATACATTAGTAGTTCTGCCTACAGGTTTAGGAAAAACCGCGATTTCTTTAATGCTTGCTGTAAATAGAATAACCAACTATCCAAATTCCAAAGTTTTAATCCTGGCTCCAAACAGGCCATTAGTTGCGCAGCATATGGGTTCTTTTAAGAAGTATATTGAAACGGAAGAAGAAAAATTTGTTTTATTTACTGGTGCTGTGAAACCGGAAAAAAGAGCCGAATTATGGAAACGGGCGCAGTTCATATTCTCTACGCCGCAAGGTTTAAGCAATGATATTATAAACAGAAAAATAAATTTGGAAGAAGTTTCTCTTTTAGTTTTAGATGAAGTACAGCATGCTATAGGAGATTATGATTATGTATGGATTGCAAAACAGTACCATACTACTGCGAAGTATCCAAGAATTTTAGGATTATCTGCTTCACCTGGAGCTAATAAAGATAAAATTGAAGAAATATTAAAAAATACATTCATTGAAGACATTGAAATTAGAACGCATGATGATGAAGATGTAAAAATATACATTAAGGAAAAAGAGGTAACGAAAGAGTTTGTTGAATTGCCAGAAAATATAAAAGAAGTCAAGAAATTTTTAGAAGAGAGCTATAAGAATAAATTAAAACAATTAAAAGAAACAGGACATTTAAATTCCAGCTCTAATGTAACCAAAACCCAGCTTTTGGAAATGCAAAGAAACTTGCAGGGAATGATTGCTCGTGGCGAAAAAGATTTTGGAATATGGCATGCTATTTCAATGAATGCACAGGCAATGAAAGTTGCCCATGCAATTGAATTGATTGAGACACAGGGAATAAAATCTCTTCATAGCTATTTATCTGATTTATTTTCCAATGCTGAGAAATCAAAAGTTAAAGCAACTAAAAATCTTGTGAAAGATGCAGATTTTAAAATGGCCTATATGAAAACTGCCGAAATGCTTGAAAAGTCTGTTGAACATCCAAAATTAATAAGATTAAAAGAAATAATCAAAAAAGAAATTGATGAGGATGAAAATAAAAAAATAATTGTTTTTACAAACTATAGAGATTCTGCAAAAACATTGACTGAAGAATTATGCAAAATTGACAAAGTACAAGCTAAAATATTTGTCGGACAGACAAAGAAAAATGGTACAGGTATGTCGCAAAAAGATCAATCTAATGTTTTAGAAGATTTCAAAAATAGTTTATTTAATGTGATTGTGATGACTTCTGTAGGGGAGGAAGGAATTGATATTCCTGCGGTGGATTTGGTCATTTTCTACGAGCCTGTGCCTTCTGCAATAAGAAGCATACAAAGAAAAGGCAGAACAGGAAGACTGGAAAAAGGCAGAGTTATTTATTTGATTGCAAAAAATACAAGAGATGAAGTAAATTACTGGATTTCTTTAAATAAAGAAAGAAAAATGAAAGATTTGCTTGCTAATATGAAAAACAGATTATTTTCAAATCTTAAAACAGAGAAAACATTGAAAGATTTTTCTGAATTTAAGGTCCTTATTGATGTGCGAGAAAAGGGATCACAATTGGCAAAGCATATTTTTGATTTAGGATTAGAAGTGGATATGAAAACCTTGCCTTGCGCAGATATTATAATTAATAATGAAATTGGAATAGAAAGAAAAACCAAGCAGGATTTTGTTGATTCGATGATTGATAAAAGACTTTTGAATCAGCTTTCGGCACTGAAATCTAATTTTTCAAAGCCTATTTTATTATTAGAAGGCGAAGAGGATATTTATTCCTTAAGAAATATCCATCCAAATGCAATAAGGGGAATGTTTGCGGCTATAGCTACTGCTTTTCAGATACCGATAATATGGACAAGAAATGCAAAAGAATCTGCAGATTATGTAAAAGCGATAGCAGAGAGAGAAAGGAATAGGGAAAGGGATTTTGGCGTAAGATTTGAAAGAAAGCCAATGTCAACAAAAGAGCAACAACAATTCATAATTGAATCCTTGCCAGGGATAGGCCCTTCTTTGGCGAAAGCTTTGCTTAATGAATACAAGACGGTCAAGAACGTGATAAACGCGGATGATCTGGATAGAGTAGATAAGATTGGATCTAAAATAAAAGAAGAGATAAACAGAATTTTAAACGAAGAATTCGAAGATTAAATCAATTCTTTCATAATCTTTGCCGCAAGTTTGACTGTCATTCCATTAATATCTTTGCTAGGAACCACCTCTACTATATCTGCGGCTTTTAAGTTTCCAATTCTTTTGATTCTCTGCAGAAAATAAATCAATTCTCTTGAAGATAACCCCGCAGGTTCGATATGACTTACACCAGGAGCGAATGCGGGATCTACAGAATCAATATCTACTGAAATATACAATGCACTGAAATTTCTTGCAAGTTCCATGACTGCATCGCAGATTTCCTGCAGATTATTGAATATCTGCCTGCAGGTGTAATATTTAATATTATTTTCTTTCAAGTATTGAATCTCTTCCACTGAAGGATTTCTTATCCCTATTAAAATAATATTTTCTTTTGCGATAATGTTTTCATCAACAATATGCTTAACCCAATCTTGATAAGAAACAGTCTCAAATTCTTGGAAAACATCTGGATGCGCGTCGAAAACAATCAAACCGGGGTTTTTATTCTTTTTTGCAAATTTTTTTATACAATCATAAGATATGACATGGCTGCCACCTAGAGCAATAGTTTTTTCAGAATAATCTGAACTTTCTTTAACATCTATTTTTTTGTCCGTTTCATCTTCATTACTCCAGATTTGTTCAAAAGCTTCCAATATCTTATCAGGCGCTTCATTAGCTTTATTATAATCTGAATAGGGTATTTTTATTATCATAATTAATAACTCATCAGGTTTATTTATAAATCTTTAGATGAGCCAAATTTAGGCTATTGGTTTGTAAATAATAACTTTTAAATAGTCCCTTATTTTATAATTAATTGAGGTGATAATGTGAATCCTGCTGCGAAATTATTGAAGTCCTTGAATTCAAAGCAGAGGGCGTATGTAAATTTAGATCTTAAAGCTCCAAAAAATGGAGAATACATGCTTGTAGTCTTTCATCTTATTCCAGGTGAAAAGCTGAATATTCTGCAAGCCGCAAGTGAAGTTGCGGCGGAATCATCTACTGGAACAAATTTTAAGGTAAGTACTGAGACTGCTTTTTCGAGAGAGCTTAATGCTTTAGTATATAATGTAGATTTAAAGAGAAATTTAATATGGGTTGCTTATCCTTGGAGAATTTTTGACCGTGGCGGAAATGTACAGAACATCTTGACCTTTGTTGTAGGGAATGTTTTGGGGATGAAAGAGATTTCTGCATTGAAAATGCTAGATGTCTGGTTTCCCACAGAGATGCTTGAACACTATGACGGACCTTCGTATACATTGGATGATATGAGAAAGTATTTGGGGGTTTATGGCAGGCCTATATTGGGTACAATTATAAAACCCAAGATTGGTTTGACTGCTGCTGAATATGCTGAAGTATGTTATGATTTTTGGTCGGGAGGAGGAGATTTTGTCAAGAATGATGAGCCTCAAGCC
Source organism: Candidatus Woesearchaeota archaeon (assembly GCA_018303545.1). Taxonomy (GTDB): domain Archaea; phylum Nanobdellota; class Nanobdellia; order SCGC-AAA011-G17; family JAGVXY01; genus JAGVXY01. Next base: position 24,808 of record JAGVXY010000012.1, read on the forward strand.
AACCAGGATTTTTGCGATTATGAAAAGATGGTCAAGTTTGTTAAAAAAGCTATGGATAAGGCGGTTAAGGAGACAGGCCATAAGAAGGTTCACTCTTTCAATGTTTCAGCATCGGATTTTGATGAGATGATTAGAAGGTGCGAACTAATAAGGAAAACAGGTTTTGAAAAGGGAAGTTATGCTTATCTAATAGATGGGATAACTGCAGGATGGATGGCAGTGCAGACCTTGAGAAGAAAGTACCCTAATGTGTTTTTGCATTTTCATAGGGCTGCGCATGGTGCTTTTACCCGACCTGAAAATCCTATTGGATTTTCGGTATTGGTTTTATCGAAATTTGCAAAATTGGCGGGAGCTTCAGGGATACATACAGGCACAGCTGGCGTTGGAAAGATGAAAGGCTCACCTGATGAAGATATCACTGCAGCGAAGAATATTTTGCATTTAATATCTAAGGGACATTTCTTTGAACAGAGCTGGGCTCAGGTGCCCCAGAATGATGAACAAGTTTTGAAAATTGCAAAGGAAGATTATGCCAATCATGTGATATTGAATGATGATTCTTGGAGGGGTATGAAAAAATGTTGCCCGATAATCTCCGGGGGTTTAAATCCCACTAAACTAAAATCTTTCATAGATATTATGGGGGAAGTTGATTTTATAACTACGATGGGAGCAGGTGTGCATGCGCATCCTCGCGGGACTTATTATGGGGCTAAGGCTTTGATACAAGCTTGCGAGGCTTATAATAAAGGAATTAATATCAGGGCCTATGCAAAAAGCCACAAAGAATTAGCGGAAGCGATAAACTTTTTTGAGAATAGAAAAGAAACAAAGGCATTGTCTAATGAGAGGAGTTAATTATCTTAAGTTTCTGCACGCAGAATCGTTTTCTATGTGGGGATTTATTTGGTGCATCCATCCCTGGTGATTATTAATGTCAGTATTATCATAATGTAAACGTTTCCATTCCCTGACCCAATTGACTTGTTCATCTTGCCTGTAATTCCAGCTTAATCCAAAAAGACCCCCCAATAATTCATTATGGCTGTCTTTTTCGCCAACATAAACGTTTTTATAGACTGTTCCTTCTGGTGCAACTGTTGCTAATATGTAGAAGAACTGATAGCCATTAGTTGTGTAATGTCTTATTGTTGTTCCTGTGACTTCGTGGGTATTCCCGTTCGAATCTGTTTCTATGGTGGTGTAGCTTTCTGTTTCCCAATGACTGAATGTTTTTGATTTCTTGTCATGAGAAGAGACAAAAATGAAATACTGCTCATGCAATTCTTTGAAATAATTGTCTAAAGCCCTGATATTCTCATCTCCTAAATGAATAAATGAAATCGGTTCGTTCTGTTTCTGCAATAACTCTTTATAATCCGAGGTTAAGAATTTGCCATCGTGCTGCTCTGCCCTATACCAAGTAAGAGCATCATTCTTTTCTCTGACTTTCATGTAAGCAGAAAATGCGGCATCATACATCCTTCTTGCATTTGCAGATATTTTTGGAGTTTTGCCGAATTCTGCAATATGCGAAAATAATGGATTTATTCTGATGATATTTGCACCTAAACTATTGTTTAGTTCAGGAAGCAATTGACTAAGTTTTAATTCTAAATCCGGGTTTGCTATTGGAATCATGTCAATAAATTTTTTTGGTATAACCTTTACTTCTTCCATATTATCAGGAGTCAAAGGTTTTTTTAATCTAGCTTTTAGGTACCATTCATTATTTACTGTTGTGTCTCGGGCTTCGCGCTTTTCCTGGCAAATCCTTATGACTTTCGTATCAAGATCGCCCTTTTCTTCTTTTGCAATTATTGAAGGGGTGATTCTTGTCTTAGATTTCAATCCAAATTTTGGGTCTAAGGTTTCACGCACAATATCGTAATCTTTGCTTTGAAATTCATTTTTTGTTTCTTGCAATGTTTCCTTAATTTGAACTGTTTTTTTTAGAGTGTCTTCTAATTCAGCGTACAAAGGGGCAATCTCTTCAGGACCAGTCATTAAAAATTTATTATTTTCTATTATATTTACGGCGTTTGAATAGGTTTTTTTTAAAGTTTCTAGATCTTGTGATGTTGACTCAATCAGAGTGTTTGCAGAATGTTTCTGATACGCTGTTTTCAGGTAAGGAAATGAGATTATGCCCCCTAAGGCAAACAATGCGGAAGTGACTAATGCAATCAATTTTTTATTTGACTTTTTTTGTGAATAGCTGTACATTTTAACCCTTAATTTATAGGCTCTGTTTATAAACATTTCTTTTTTTTGAAATTAAGGCTGGTTCCAGGAAAACATTTATATATCAACTGTATTCTTAAAAAACTAATATGTATGATTTTAAGCTAATAGAGAAGGAGATGCTTGCGCATTGGAAAAAAATAAAACTTCTTGAGAAATTGGAAAAGAAAAATAAAAATGGCACACCCTATTTTCTTCTTGATGGTCCACCTTATGCAAACAACATGCCCCATGTAGGGCACATAAGAAATACAGTCTATAAAGATTTGAATTTAAGAATTGCTTTTATGAAAGGTCAAAATGTTCTTTTTCAGCCAGGTTTTGACACACATGGGTTACCTGTTGAAAATATGGTTGAAAAGAATTTTAAAATGCATTCAAAGAAAGATATTCAGAAATTAGGGGTTAAAAAATTCTGTGAAGAATGCAAAAAATGGGCTGCAACATATAAAGATTTGTGGATGGAAGTTTATGATAAATTAGGATCATGGTATTCATGGAAAGAACCTTATCTAACCTATGATAATTCTTATGTTGAATCCGGATGGTGGACATTCAAACAACTCTGGGATAAAAATTTAGTTTATGAGGGTCAGAGACCTGTGTTTTGGTGCCCTAGTTGTGAAACCGCTTTGGCAGGTTATGAAGTCACTGATTCTTACACCCAATTGAAGGACCCATGCATATTTATAAAGTTTAAATTAAAGGGAAAAGAAGAATATTTAGTTGTTTTTACAACAACCCCTTGGACATTGATTGCCAATGTAGCTATTGCTGTAAATCCCGATGAAGAGTATGTAAAAATTGAAACTGCAAAAGGGGTTTTAATATTAGCTGAAAAGAGATTACAATTATTGGTAGGATTGGAAATTGGATATAAGATACTTGAAAGATTCAAGGGCAAGGCAATGGATGGATGGGCTTATGAACCCCTAATTGATGTGCCACAGCAGAAAGAACTGCAAAAAAATCCAAATGCCTTGAAGGTATACCTCTCTATTCCAATATTAAAAGAAAGAATACCTTCTAAGTTAGCGGTAAAAAAAGAAGGCGTTGAATCAGGGGATATATTTGAAGATTTTGTAAATGTTAATGAAGGGACAGGATTAGTGCATACTGCCCCAGGGCACGGGAAGACTGATAATGAAATTGGAAAACATTATAATTTGCCCGATCCTTCACCGTTGGATGATTCCTGTAAGTATACTGCGCTTGCAGGTCAGTTTGAAGGAATTTTTGTAAAAGATGCAGATGCTAAAATAATAGAATTACTTGAAGAGCAGGGAAAACTATTACATTCTGAAACTGTAGAACATAAATATCCTGTATGCTGGAGATGCAAAAAACCATTGATATTCAGAATGAGCAAACAATGGTTCTTGAAAGTTGATCCTATAAGAAAGAAAATGCTTGCCGGCAATCAAAACGTAACATGGCTTCCAGAATATGCGGGTGAAAGATTCGCTGCTTGGGTTGCTAATGCTGATGATTGGAATGTTTCTCGGCAGAGATATTGGGGAATACCTATGCCTATTTGGAAATGCAACTGCGGGGAGATTAGAGTAATTGAATCAATGAAAGAACTGCAAGCCAGTGCAACCAATAAAATTCCTAAGGATTTTGACCTTCATACAGCTGCAGATATTAAAATTAAATGTAAATGCAAAAAAGAAATGGAAAAAATAAATGATATTTTTGATGTATGGTTTGATTCTGGAATTGCCCCATGGGCTTCATTAGGTTATCCATTTGCGAATAAAAAAGAATTTGAAGGACATTTCCCGGTTTCGAGAATTAATGAATCTCAGGATCAAATAAGAGGATGGTTCTATAGCCTTATGTTTTGCGGTATTGCGACGTTTGATAAAGTTCCTTACAAAGAAGTTTCTATGCCTGGATGGGTTTTAGATGAAAAAGGAGAAAAGATGAGTAAGAGTTTGGGTAATGTTGTTTGGGCCAAAGAAGGGATGGAAGAAATGGGCGCTGATAATCTAAGATTCTACTATATGTGGGACATTGCCCCTTATGATACTCAGAAATTCAAGGCAGACAATGTTAAAAAAGAGGTCTACAAAATATTTAATATTTTATTAAACATCAATACTTACTTGCTGAATCAGGCTGAAAAAATTAATGAAGTTAAAGTGAAAGAAGTTGAGGACAAATGGCTGCTTTCCAAATTAAATTCTTTTGTAAAAGTATATACTGGTGCCTTGGATAATTTTGAATATCATATAGCCGGAAGAGCATTTGAAGATTTTGTGATAAATAAAATGAGCCGGGGATATATTCAGCTAATAAGAGAGAGAGTTGATGAAAAAGATGGGGCTGTTTTCTTTGTTTTAGAAAAATGTTTAAAAACTACTTTGGCCTTACTTGCGCCTGTTGCGCCATTTATTGCAGATAAAACTTTTTTGGAACTTAAAGAGAAATTTAAATATAAAGAAGATAGCGTACATTTGCTTGAATGGCCTTCTGCTGACAAAAAGATAATTGATTTAGAGCTTGAAAAGGCATTTGATATTTTTAATGATATCTTGCAAAAAGGACTGGCCGCAAGAGAAGAATTAAAAATGGGAATAAGGTGGCCATTGAAGTCCGCAAAAATTTCTGTGCCGGAAGTTGGAGATATCTTGAAATTTGAGGAATTGATAAAAAAACAGCTGAATGTTAAGAATGTTAGCATAATTAAAGGCGAAGTATTTGTTGAATATGATACTAAAGCAGATGAAGAGCTTGAAAGAGAAGGATTTGCAAGAGAAGTGATGAGAAGAGTGCAAATGATGAGAAAATCTGAAAAACTAAAGTCCGAAGATGAAATAAAACTTAGCCTCGCTTCTGAATACGATTTGTCAAAATGGAAAAAAGAAATTGCAAAGAAAGTTGGAGCTTCTGAGATATTCTTTGAAGACAAAGGATATGATAAGAAAATTATAGAGACAATAAAAGGCAAAACTTTTGTTATTGGATTTGTAAAATAATTAAATTTGTTCTAAACTGGACTTAAAATCACTTAGGTTATTTAAACTTGAAAGATATACTCTATGTTAAGCTTTTGAGAATAAAAACATGAAGAACAAAAACTCAAGCTGGCAAAAATCATTAATGCTGGGGTCTGCTGTATTTCTTTTCGCATATGGCCTTGTTTCTTCTGTGCCCGTAATGATAGATTATGCAAGGAATTTATCTCATAGGCCTGAAACCACGGCTCAAAGCAAACCTACAAATAAGATCGGAAAAACAAATATTGAAAAACAACCAAGTCATGGCTATGCTTTTCCAGACAAAATTAAAAGTTCAAATTTAGAAAAAAAAGTTGATGATTATAGTTCTTTGCAGCCCCTTAAATCAATTGAAAAAAATAAAATTAATTATAGTTCTTTTGATACTGATGATTTTGAATCAATGGGGCAATTTGTGGGCCAAGATTATGAAGAATTTAAGAAAAAAATTGAAAACTTAATTAATAATTGTGATATGATTGGTGCAATAAACTTTGCAGGGGATATTGATAAGAAACAAGTAGAATTTATTATTAAAAATGCATTGGATGAAATTAGCCCCGAACAGCTTAATTTTTGCATTGAAGGGCAGTCATTGGCTCGAGGGGGCCTGATCCATGGAGATTTAAGTTTGTTTAACCGAACAATAAGGGCAATGTATAACTATGATTTAGATTTATTGAATATTTATATTAATGCGATTGATGAAAAATTATGCATTAGTGTCGAATCTTCTTCAAGATACTTTATGAATATAATGATAAATGACCCTGAATTTGACGAGATAACTGCAAAAAAATATATTCATTTATATGCTACGCTCTATAACCCGGGATTTGATGAAAAAGAAAATTTTTTGAGACTTATTACCAATTATAATCTTAAATACGATAAAAATATTTCTTTAGGGGACATTGCTAGGGAAATTATATTGCCTGTTGATGAGATTATGTCTTATTACCTTGATTTTGATAAAGATTATGAATCTGCATTTCTATTTGTGGATGATATGGTCTATGGTTCTTTCGATGCTTCAATATACACTTCTGAAAAATTTTCCCTTTTGGAAAAAGCATTGGTTGAAAGTAAAGATGAATATTTTGCTTATGCAATAATTGAATCTGCTATGCGCGCGGAGGCGCTAGAAATTAGATCAAAACTTAAAAATGGAAATTTAGGTATAGAAGATTATTGCGAAACTGTTGAAAGACTCATTTCTATCGAAAATGAATTCAAATATCGTAATTTTGAATCGCCGATTGAACAAGAGTTTTTGGTTCAAAAAAGAGAAGATTGCAATTCTTTTTGGTCCGAAAGAGACGAGGACATAGTTCTTTTGAATAACAATATTTATTAATAAAATTTATTATCTCTCTTGTAATGAAGATTGGAAATGTTAAAATTGAAGGAAAATATGTTTTAGCCCCAATAGCCGACATTACTGATGTAGCCTATCGAGTTTTATGCCGAAGATATGGTGCTTCTTTAGTATTTTCTGAAATGGTTTCTATTAATGCTCTGATAAGGAATAATAAGGCTACATTAAAACTTACCAAAATAGCAGAAGAAGAAAGGCCTGTGGCAATACAATTATTCGGCACTAAATTAGAATATTTTGCAAAAGCAGTGAAATTATTGGATTCTGATATAATTGATCTGAATCTTGGCTGCCCTGCAACAAATATATTAAAACAAGGGGCTGGAGGCGCATTGCTTATTAGGCCTGGCAAAATTAAAGAAATCATTGAAACCTTAGTTAAAAATACAGACAAGCCTGTAACAGTTAAAATGAGGTCTGGAATGAAAAAAGTGAACGCTGTTGAAATTGCCCGAATTGCAGAAGAAGCAGGAGCCTCAGCGATAACATTACATCCCCGATTGGTTGTACAGGGCTATTCTGGGAAAGCAGACTGGTCTTTAATAAAGGAAGTTAAAGAGAATGTTTCTATACCTGTGATTGGGAACGGGGATGTTGTTGATAGGGCCAGCGCCGAAAAGATGTTGAAAGAGACTAAATGTGATTTAGTAATGATTGGTAGGGCTGCAATAGGGGATCCTTCGATATTTTCTAGACTAGTTAATGAAAAGGAAAAACCCAGTTACGAAGAGAATATCAAATTGCTTTTTGATTATTATGAGCTTGCTAAACAATATAGAGTGTATAATTTCGATGCTTTTAAACGAAGGGCTATGGATTTTACTAAGAGTTACCCTAATTCTACTAGGACAAGGCTTAAAATGGCCAAATTAGGAACAATTGAACAAATTAAAGAAATATTAGTGTAACTTTTTAGGGGTTATGCTTTTTTTGGCTCACATTTATAAACTTTTTGTCCTTATTTATAAGATATATAAACGCCGGAGGAATAAAAATGGTCGTGAAGAAAAAAGTCGAAATATCCGCGAATGGCCCTATTGCAAAGCCAATGACAGTTCAGAATATTGTTGCAACAACCTCTTTGGAAAGAGACATATCGTTGATAAAGCTGGCTGAGACACTGCCGAATACAGAGTATAATCCTGAGCAGTTTCCTGGTTTAGTCATGAGAATTAAAGAGCCTAAATCTTCTGCATTGATATTTAGCTCTGGAAAAGTTGTATGCACTGGAGCAAAGTCCCTTGAGAAGGTAGGCGATGCTATCAAAGAGATTATAAAAAATGTTGAAAAGATAGGCGTAAAAATTAATATAAAACCAGAAATCACTGTACAAAATATTGTCGCCTCTGGTGATGTTGGATTAGCTTTAAATCTGAATAAACTTGCAATACAATTGGAAAATACAGAATATGAACCCGAACAGTTTCCCGGCCTGGTCTATAAGTTGGCAGGTACAAAAGCGACGTTTTTGTTATTTGGAAACGGAAAAATTGTATGCACTGGAACCAGAAGCGAGCAATTGCTAAAAGAAGCAGTAGAAAAGCTTGTTGAGAACTTGAAACATACTTCCAATAAATAATTTTTTTATATTATGAGAGAATTTATTCTTAGGGCCCTGAAAGCAAAAACTAAAGGATTTAATGTAAATGATTTAGTGAATGCCGGAAGGATGGATATTGTTGCAAGATGCGTTTCTAATGCGTTATTTGTTGCAGGGGATGTTAGGAAAGATGTGGTCTTTCATGCAGTGCTCGAAGGTGCGGATGATCCTCCAAGAACTATAACCTTTATCGGTGCTGAAGTGAGGGGTTTGGATTATGATGAGAAATCAATTGCTTGTAAAATAAATGAAGCTTTGGTTAAAGGAAAACAACTTAAACGCGAAGAATTCTTGGTTTTAGAGCCAGGAATAAAAATTTCTAAATTAAGTTTTGAATCTTTAATTCGGGAAAGAAAAAATGTTTTTTATTTGCATTCTAAAGGGGAGAAAATTTCTGATTTTAAATTTTCTGAAAATGTTGTTTTTGTCTTTGGGGACTATATTGGGATGCCTCGAAAGACTGAAGGACTTTTGGATAGAATAGGGGCTATAAGGATCTCTTTGGGTAAGAAAGAATTATTTGCGGCTTCTTGCGTTACGATAGTGAATTATGAATTAGATTTACATTAAGAAAATTTACTGTAAAAAATTCTGATTGTTGAAATTAAGCTGAAAAAATAGGATGTATGACCCATTAGATTTAACTATAACCCAAAGGCATCTTGAAATTCTTTCATTTTTCTAAATTCGCTTAAGAAAACTACTCCTTTTTCGGTTATTATAAGGTATTTTGAAGGGCCTTTCTGGATTTCAGAAACCATCTCCTTAGAAACTAATTCATCTAAATATGTATTTAAAAGTTTATGAGAAAGATTAGCTTTATACATCAAATGAGTGGGTTTGATTTTTCCTCCTTTATTTTGTATGGATATGAGCATATCGCCGATTATATCCATTTTTGTTCTGCGCATGTTCATTTTCTAGTTGGCAGAACTAATGAGACATAGCTGTAAAGAAGCATAATGTATCCCACTAATTGAAAAAACCCTCCTATTGCATATAAGTGCTCCCAACAAAATATTGTTAGGAAACATAATTGTGCGATAAATATCATAAAAAAAGCCAAAGCTACTAGGATTAGTTTATTATTTTTTGGATTTAGGGTATAGTTTTTATAATAAAAGAAAACAATATAACCTAAGAATAAAGCCATAGTTATGTAAAATATGAAATAACTATTGTTACTAAATAATGCAGCTAATAGTATAAAATATGTGAACAGGATTAACTGGCTTTTTAATTTAGATTTGCTCAAAAGAATGTAAATTCCGGCAAGTCCAAAAAGCATCAAGATTCTGTGCGCATCAAAACCAATTACGTAAAACATCGCTTTATTTATGCCCGTGATATCAATATTTAGGGCGCCAATCTGTTCTTTAATGATATAAGGATAATAAACTGTGAAGTTCATGGCTATTTTTGCTAAGGATCCTAAAGCTAATGCCAAGAAAGACAATGAGAAGTATTTGTATTTGCGCTCAAATGAAAATTTATAGAACTTGTATGCATAATAGGCTATTAACAATGCAGTTAAAAATGAAAAACTCTCAATAATCGTATCTATGCCATAAAACCACTGTGGGGCGTAAACTATGCGTATCATCGTGTTATAATAGTAACATATTGGTTTAAAAAGCTTGTGGAAATTGCTTCTCTATTAGCTATTCATAACGTATTAATAAAGGCAGGGCTAATGATATTGTATGGAAGGTCACTTTGAACTAAAACAAGATGAGGTCGAATATCTTAAGTGGCTTGAAATTAAAAGAAGGCCTCAACAGCGCAAAGGGAAAAATTGAGGAGAAAATCATTTTTATTAAACACCTCTCAAACCTCTTTTTCCACCTTGGTTTTCCCCCTGCGAATTTTTTTATTTTTTAATTAAAAAGACAATGTTTTTAAATGAATGTGTTGTATTCTTTATATTATGAATTTTATCAACAAAATATTTCACGGAAATTTTGATGAAATGGTGCATAACCAGTTTATCCGATTTGGCAAGGGCATGTACAATGATAGGGCCGTACTTAAGATAACAAACGGCAAAAGCATTAAGATGACTTCCGGGTTTGAATACGCTAATGATTTTATTGAATTTATTATTGCCCATTGTCATGACCATACCTATAAGGTTAAAGGTACAGTATATTCTAAAGAGAAGGTAGAATCGGATTTTTTTTCTGAAATAGTAAAAAAGAAGGGGTTCTTTATTGGTGAGGTTAATCAAGAAATGAGCAAAGAAGAGCTTTCAGAGTTTTATGAGCTGTTCAAATTACAATATATCCTGGTGGGAATTGAATCTGAATCTGTGGTTTTAAAAACAAATAAAGTACCACATAACCCGAGAGGAAAGTATAAAGAAAATTTCTGTTCGTTTGCCGTTGATTCTTACATGAGAGATAAAGCATTAGAAGATTTTGCTTTTGATTTGGATGATGACTTTAAAAAAGCTTTACTTAAGCATCATTTTCGTATTGATGGAGTAGACATACCTAAAGAATATGAAGATGATCCATTGAAGATAAGAATCTATGCCCGAAGAAAAGGTTTTATTAAAAGGATTATCGACCAAGATGGAAAACTTTTAGATAAAGAAACTGAACTTTTAGCATAAATTATTCGAGAATTCTATCTTTTTATATTTCTAAATAGAGAATAAGCAGTTATTTTGCTGCTAATTTAATATCTGCTGCTTTTATTGTCTTCCTTCCAGAATGTTTTGCCATTCGAAGTGCTTTTTCACAAATCTCATCTGCAACCTGCTCAAGAATCTCTCGAAGTGCCTGTTTGCCATCTTCTCCGACACGAGAAGCACCGGCTTTTTTAATTAATTTTTCCATTGCAGCTAAAGGTAAAATGCTTTTCATTGTAAGTTATTTTGTTTTATAATTATTTAAAGGTTATGTTTTTTATTTTTCATATAAGTTTAATTTTGCTGTAAACGCGAAATGTGTTGTTAAATGGGTTAATTCTTGCATTAACTTACATCTAAAACGAAATCTATTTAAATCTAATTTAACCTACGAATAGTATTGTGGGCTGTGTTGTAAAGAGGTAGTTTAATGGGGTTTATGTTAGAAAGTGTGGGGAGGTATCCCGAAAAAAAAAAGAGTGTAATTTTTCAATCTGACCTGTTTAATAAAATAGGGTATAATTGTTTGAAAATTAATAGGAAAATAAGATATAACTTAATTTTGTTTGCCCTTTTTCTCATAATATTTCCAACAGTAGTATCTGCTTTTCTTATTTCGGATCAAGGAACAAATGTCAGAGAAGTTGCAACAGGTAATCTAACAGCTTCAGCTAATTTATCAATTTCAATATATGATAGCTCTATCGGGGGAAACTTAATTTTTGAACAAACTTTAATCAATGCCATAATAAATGGTTCATGGAATGTTATGATAAATCCTAATTTATCTTATGGAGTAATTTACTGGAAGGATTATAGTATTAATGCAGAAGATTTAGATTTTGACGGAATAGAAAGATTAGAATTACAATCTTCTGTTGGAAAAATAAATAATATTTCATTCATTAATTTTTCTTTAATTAATTCCTGCCCAGAAGGAAGTTCAATAAGATTAATTTATGAAAATGGAAGTGTATTGTGTGTTTTAACAAATACTTCTTTTAATCAAACATTTACAGATTTATTTTATGCAGGAATTCAATGGGCCTATAATATGACAACCCCGTTTACAAACTGGTTGACTACATTTAATTATGATTACAATCAAACTACTCCAGCAATTGCATACACAGATGCAGCACTAGTAGCAAATAATAATTCCTTCAGATCAACTTACAACGAAACATACAACGCATCTATAATCTGGGCATACAATCAATAACTAATGAATCAATGTATAATGCATATGGAAATTTCTGGTTTAATCAAACTACTCCAGCAATTGCATATACAGATGCAGCATTAGTAGCAAATAATGATTCTTGGAGTTCAACATATAATGCAACTTATGACAAATGGTCTTACAATCAAACAACACCTGCAATTGCATACACAGATGCAGCATTAGTAGCAAATAATAATTCTTGGAGTTCAACATATAATGCAACATACAATGCATCTATAATCTGGGCATACAATCAAACTATTGTAACAAATGAATCAATGTATAATGCATATGGACATTTCTGGTTTAATCAAACAAC
>JAGVXY010000026.1 GCA_018303545.1 Candidatus Woesearchaeota archaeon
CTGCAGTTTGGGGCTTTTTGGTCGAGGAAAACATGAATAGAAAGGGATATGTATTAACTTTTGCATCTTTGGCTTTTTTAATAGCGATTATAATGAGTTTCAGCATTAATCCGGAAGATTTTTCCGGCAGAACTGAATTTGCGGGTAAAACAACCATTAAAATAATGGATTTAATGATTAAATCACAGGATATGATGATACAGAAAGACAAAGAAGTTCTTGAAAGTTACAAAGAAATAAATAATGCATATGTACTTGAATGCGGAATAGAAGAGATATATGCAAGATGGGATTATGAGAGATGCTATCCTTCTGATGAAAATGTCGGCAATAAAATTGCCTATGAAATTGCGAATAAAGATGCATCTATGGAATATAAATATATTAATGGAAAAATAACTGGAAGAGGAAATGAAATAACATTAAAAGATGGAAAAATTGAATATAAATTTATGCCATATACTAGCTTTAATCTTGAAAATAAATTTAAGATTATTGCAAATGAAATTGTTACAGCAAGAGAATGCATCTTTAATGAAATAGCCAAATTAACACCAGATGAACTTGATAAAGCGAATGTGATAAATAAAAACTGCTTCAAAGAACCTGAAAAATGGTTTGCTTACTATAATTTTGAAAAGAAAGATATATTCTTTGAGTATGGCATAGAAAATAAAGTACTATTTGTGATTGCTAAAGAAAAAATTCCTTCAATAACTGAATGGCAAAAAAATGCAATAAATATTTTTGAAACAAACTAATCTATAATCGGATTATCTTTTGTTCCAGAAACGAGCGCTTCTGAACCCTTCAGAGAATATTGATTATGATTTGAGATTACCTTAGCGGCTTTTAAGACATCATCTGCCGTCTTGCCCGCTACGATTAGAATGCCATAACCTCCATCTTCGTAGAATTTTATCACTCCTTTGCCGGCGGGATAAGCCCAATCTTCGCATTTTAATAAACCTAAATACTCCCGCACTAAATCATTCCGACATGGATCCCCTACAAGAATTAAATTTGAGTTGGCTATGTTAGAAGAAGTGACTTCGCTGGTTAATATCAATAAAGGAGTTATTTGATTATTACCCGATAAAAACTGGAGGTTGCTTGTAATCAATGAAACTGCGACAGAGTCTGTTGCAAAGCCTTTGTCCCCAACGATAAATTTGTTTTTGGAGTTATATGCCCCATTTATTATGAATGGTTCGGGATAATCTTCTAATCCTAATATATCTAAATTTTCTTTGATTTCAATGCACTTTTTTGCAATTGGATCGCAACCTTTAGGACAATCTAATGTTTTGGTCCAATTGTTATTTATGCAAATAAATAATGCTGTTCCAATGCAAGTTAAGTTAGATTCGTTGCAGATTATTGAGGGTTTGATCTCTATTTTAGACCCTGAATTATTCATTATAGAATCTTCCTGCAAGGATTCTACCGTATTTGAAGTATAATTATAGTAAATAACTCCCCCGATTACAATAACAATAATCGCAAAAAGAAGAACTGCCCATATTAGCTGACCTTTATTGTTCATGCTTCAATTATTACCTGTTTATATATAAAAAGTTTTTGTCTGATATGACTTAATGAAACTAGTTTTAAGAGTATAGAAATGCTTAAAAATTGGACTCTTTACTTCTAAGCTTAGAAAAGGGGGCTATGCTATGATTAATTTGAGCTATGATGACATTCTTAAGAAGATTGCAGAGGTTAAGGGAATAGAGAGGGCAGAAATTGAAATTAAAGTGCAGCAGAAACTGAGTGCATTGTCCAATTTAATTTCTAAAGAAGGTGCTGCGCATATAATCGCAAATGAATATGGTGTTAAACTATTCGAAGCATTTACTGCAAAAAGAAAGTATGATGTCAAAGAGCTTAAAGCAGGCATAAGGGGCGCGGAGATTTTGATTAAAGTTCTAAAAATGAATGAAATCAGAGAGTTTGAAAAAAACGGCACAAATAGAAGAGTGGTTTCATTGTTTTGCGGGGATGCAACTGGGACTACAAGAGTTGTTTTTTGGGACGAAGTGCACATTGAAAAAATAAAGAAGGGTGAAATAAAAGAAGGAGATATCCTTAAGATTAAAGATGGTTATGTGCGAGATAATAATGGGTTTATCGAGTTCCACACAGGGAGCACCTCTGAGATGACTGTGAATCCTGCAGGGGAAACAGTTATTGTAGGGAATAGTGCGCCAAGAGAGACTATTTTGAAAACAATAAAAGAATTGAAAGAAAATGATAATGCTCGAGTTAGAGGGACAATAATGATGATATTTGATCCAAGATTTTATTCGGCTTGTCCTGAGTGCAATAAAAAATTAACAGAAGGAAAATGCATGCTTCATGGGGAGGTTATTGCTAAGAATGTTCCTATAGTGAATGTTATGATGGATGACGGCACTGAAACGATAAGGGTTGTTGCTTTTAGAGATCTTGCGGAGACAATAATGGGCCAGAATGTTGAGAAACTGAAAGGCATGAATCCTGGGGAGTTAGAAATTTTAAGAAGTGAAATTGTTGGAAGACAGTTTGAGATTGCAGGAAGAGCGGTTAAAAACCAAGTAACTAATAGACTTGAATTCAATGCGCAGGAAGTCAAGGCACTTGATCCTGAAATGCTTGCAAAAGAGTTGAAAGAAAAAATAAATTAAATTTTTTATTCTTGGCAGATTCTACCGAGATTTAATTAAAAAATACGAAAAGAGGTTTATTAATCCAACCCTAAATTAATTTCTATTTTTGGTTCTATGGCTGTTGGAGCTTCGCCACCATGCCAAGTGAATCTTGGGCGGATACGCATAGGATATATTCTTTCAGAATTATCATCTAAAATTACTGCGGCTCCTCTTTCTGATGGCAAATTGTTTAGATAGGACATCAAATCGGAGACTAAATAGCTTTGCATCATACTGCTTAACGCATCAACATCCGGTTTTGCGGTAATTCTGTGGCTTATGACGACATCACTCTGAGTCATGACATCTGTATGAATTTTACCTGGTTGCTGCGTAGCTAAAATCAATGAAACACCTGGTTGACGGCCTTCTCTTAAGATTGTGACTAATGCATCTGTTGCAGCGTTCTTTCCTGTTTTTGGCAGGAATTCATGAGCTTCATCTAAGACAATCCAAGACTGCGGAAGTCTTTCCTTGCTCTTAACACTTTGTTTCTGCGAGAAATAACTATAACCGATTTTTATTGCCTCTAATTCCTCTTTCTTTCTTTCTAACATCCGCTCTTCGAATATTTTTTTGCATATCAATCCTGTAACTAATGCCTTTACGCCCCAGCCACCACCACCTGCTGCAGAGAAAACGGAAATATCTATGACTGAGACTTGACCACCTTTGACTAAATTTTTCATAGGCGTAGCTTCTTTGGAAAAAATTCCCCAAGATTTTGCCGCATTCAAATGATTAATTGCATTTGCCCTTGTTATTCTATCAACATCTTTGTTTTTCATTACGGCTTTTTGTATATCTTCTAATGAATAATCTCTTATCTTATTTTCCGAAAAATTATATAAAATAGACTCTATTAGTACTGAAACAGGATCATTTTCTTTCAATCCAAAAGTTAGGCACCAGTCTTCTGCATTTAATTCTTTTGGGGCTATAGTGAATGAATAGTCTACAGGAATTCCGTCTTCCTTCTGTTTTTTGAAGAATCCTGCAGGGGTATATATTTTAACGTCCAAAGGCCTGCCTTCCAAACCCCATTGTTTCAGCAAATCTTCATCTTTATCATTCTTATATTTCATTGTCCAATAGATGCCCATGGTGTCTATTAATAGAATTGAGATGTTGTTCTTTATTTCTTCAGGAAGATCCACTATCCCCTCTGCAATGACCCCTAAAGTGTATGACTTTCCCGATCCTCTTTTTCCGCAGACGTAAACAACATGGCTTCTGACGACATCTAAGAACAGGCGATTGGATAATGAGGTTGTCTGGCCCATCTTGACATAGCTTTTGCCGATGTAAACGACGCCTTTATTTCCAAATTTTTTGCGGTCAGATTCATTTCTTCCTATGATAATGTCGAATGCCATATATTAAAATTAAATGGAAAATAAGTATATAAAGATTTATCTGTTCAATTCATAATTATTTTTTAATATGTCGTAGTATACTTTTGGCACTTCCATAGAAGCTAAAACATCTTCAAGATAAAAATAAATTAAGGACACAGCCATTGTTTCTGGTGTTTTAAAAATCGTTTCATCTTCTGGCGAAGATTTTACAAGTGATTTTACAAGTGAAACATATTTTATACCCTCATCAATTATATACAGTTCGGATTTGATTTGATTATGTAACCTATAAAAGTAACAAGTTTTTTCATATCCTTCCCTTGTATCCTGGAATATATTATTGAGCTCTTCAATACTATCCCCAACGCAACCTGCGTATATTTGTATCTTTGAATTACATCTTTCAAAAATCTTTTTGCCTTCAGAAGAGTTTAGAAAATCATTCCTCCATTCAAAAATTTTTTCGCAAAGAGTTATCTTTTTTGGAAGTTTTTGCCGTTCTCTTTCAAGGGCCCTTTCCTTCCTTTTCCCTCCGATTATACTTCTTGTTACAGAGTGTTCGTTTTCTTCCCTTTCTCGTAATTTAAGTCTTTCTTTTAGCTTGTTTGGGATTTTCATTTTGTATATTGTTATAATGCCTTAGGTACTTATAATTTATTGACACATTTATTCCCAATGGAATAAATGAAAGGTTTTATAAATGCCCAAAAGGTTTAATTCTGCTATGGCCATTAGATATAAGGTTTTATGCGCTAGATGCAAGAAGAACTATGTTACTGTTACATGGAAACAGAAGTATATCGCATGTTATGACTGCCAAAAAGATGAATTGCATAAAGAGATTAAAAACGCAGAAATGAGAAAATTATTTGATATACCTGAGCAATTTTACAAGGACCATATTTTCTTGAGAAATATTAAAATGAATTATATCCGATTCGGTCAGCTTTCTACCAAACAGATTGCGGCTTTTAAGAAGGCAATCAAGGAACTTAAAGAAGCATCAAAGTGATTCTAATTTTCGATAAATATAAAAATAGTAAAAGTCTTAACGTTTAATATGCAGAAGATTTGGAAATTTATCATTTCGCTTTTGATTCCGCAAATAGTAGGCGTTATCGGTTCTTTATTTACTATGCAAGCTATACCTATCTGGTATGCTGGCCTATACAAGGCTTCATTTAATCCTCCTAATTGGGTTTTTGGACCTGCTTGGTTTGTACTTTATATTTTGATGGGTCTGGCTTTATTCATAGTATGGGAAAAATGCCGAAATAAAAGAGAGTTAAGGTACGCCACAAGCGTATTTGCTGTACAACTCGCACTGAATTTGCTTTGGACTATAATCTTTTTCGGGTTTAAATCTCCGGCTATAGCTTTTGCGGAAATAATCTTTTTGTGGGGGGCAATATTACTAACCATGGCGAATTTCTATAAGATATCTAAAACTGCTGCATATTTAATGGTGCCTTATTTCTTATGGGTAACCTTTGCAGCCGTTCTAAATCTTATGATTGTTATTTTGAACTAACCTATGCTTATAATAATTACACCAAGAAATATTAGTGCTACAGATATGCACTGATAAATTGAAATTTTTTCTTTAAGAATTTTGGCTGATAAGATTGTAACCCAGATATAAGTTAATGCACCTATTGGATATATTATAGATAGCTCTCCTTTTTTAAGGGCATAAATTACCAAAGAAACAGAAACAACATAAAAAAATAAACCTAAAAATATATGGAACTGGAATAAAGATTTCAAAGTTAAACTGAGTTTGTCTGATCCCTTCTTTAGAAATAGAGCGCCTCCTGCGCCAAAGAATGTAGCAAATACAGTAATGATTATTGAAGACAGCGGAGTCATTCTGGTTTTACCCCCAATAGACTAACTCCTATCACAATTATTATGACTCCCATGATTTTCATCGGTGGAATTATTTCATTAAAAAAATACATTGAAGAAGCAGTTACCCAAATATAGCTTAGAGAGAAAAATGGGTAAACTAGACTAAGATTGCCATATTTCAATGCCAGAATCATCAGTAGCGCACCCAAACCATAAAATGCAAAGCCTAAAATCAATGGAATATTTGTAAATAATGCTAAAGCTAATGAGATATTTGAAGATGCAAATTTGAATAAGGTCTGAGCCGTAGCTGTCAAGAGCGTACTGAACATAATTAGAGATATTGCTTTGTATCTTTTTCGCATAAGTTTTGTTATTTATGTTTTGAGTTTATAATGATTTTGGGTTTTAGCTGGTTAAAAAAGATTATTTCTGAATATATTCCGAAATGAGGTATTATATATTGTTTAAGAATAGCTAAAATTATGAATTTTAAAGAAAGATTTATAAATAAAATCTAAATAATCATATTTTGGAGAGGTGCAGGAGAATAAAAATGAAAAAAACATTAACATTAATTGTTTTGGTAGGAGCATTGGGTTTAGGAACCGCTGGGTGTAGCAGAAGTCATTCGCAATATGCCTACGATGGAAAAATTGGCGAAGACCAAGTAACTTTCACCGAAAAAAAATATAGTTTTATAGCAGATGATAATATTCTAACTATAAAAAAACCAGACGGAAGAGTTATAAAATATGCAGACATATTTGGAGAGGATTTAAAATTAGAATGTGTCGAAATTACTGCGAATGGGCAAACTACAAAATATACAGCAAATAATGAAGTTGGGAAGCCAATTTTAGAAGAAGCCCAAAAACAATTTGATGTATATATGCAACAAATTAAAGAAATAAGAACTAATCAAGGTTTAGAAAATCTAAAATAAATCTTTCTTTTTTATTATTGTTTATTTCCGAATTGGGCTTAATCGCTGTTCAATGTTATTTTTTTAAGAATTTTAAAAAACTAAAATTATTAATTTTTAACTTAGTTTCTAAATTTCAAGGTTGCTTAATTTCCCCCACCAAAAGCCACATATATTATTGTATTATTGATCATACATATGTATAAAAAGATAAAATTTATATAAAATATCTTGCAGGCATTATCATGACCGAACAACAATCTTGGAAAAGTTGTAAATATCATCTTGGTAATCTGGAAATTAATATTGATGAAATTGCAAAAA
>JAGVXY010000027.1:0-1120 GCA_018303545.1 Candidatus Woesearchaeota archaeon
AAATATGATTGTTGATTTTAAGGAGAAAGAAGAGACAGGATCTAATATCATTAATGCAGGGGTTTATGTTTTTAATAAAGATGTTTTTAACTTCTTTGACAAGGATGTTAAAAGTTTAGAACGCGATTTATTTCCTAAACTTGCTAAATTAAATCAGCTGCAGGGCTTCTTTACGAAAGGCGAGTATTATCACGCTGGCGGAAACTAAAAATTATCCTTTATAATTATGATTCTTATGCTGAAGTCTTTCAGAATTTGTAAGTCTTTTGATCATATCCTCTGTGGGTATGTAGATGACTGAGCAGTTGCCTTTAGGAAAACAATTCTCGATGATATGGGGTATGTGCTCTAATCCGAGGATGGCTATATCAGGTTTATGAGTATTCACCATTTCTGCAAAATGGGGGTCTCTTTCAATAAATGGAGCAATCCAATTATACTCGTAATCACCTTCCTTATCTTTTTGTTTTAATCTTTCAATTTCCTTCTGGAGTTTATATTTTTCTGCCGGGTAATAATAATTATCGATACACTCCAGTTTCTCATATAAATCATGAATCTCTTTAATAATTGATGTTTGCTCTCTATTAAGTTTCCTCCTTCGTCTATGGGCATTATAGTAAAATTTTTCATTTTCACCATAGAGCAATTTTCCGTTTTTCTCTAGAATATATTGACATAGCTTGTCCCAAAATTTTGCGCATTCTGGAAAATTTTCTATCTCGTATTCAGGTAAAGGATACGAGACTATTTCTAACATAACCAATTTATTTTCTATATTCTCATAACTTAATCTATTTGTTACATTACCAAAATTTGCTACGTGATGCTCAACTCCAATGAGCAGAGTCATATCCGATACCTTACCTTATCATACCAATTTTTAAATGAAGGGGGTAATATTTTTCTGTAAATTTTCTTTGCTAGGTTCTCTCTTAAGAAATCAAAACCCTGAACGATGTTGCCTGCAATATATGTTGGTAGTTTAAATTTCTGATTAAATCTAATCAAAGACTTAATGGTTAAGATATTCAATAAAAATCTAGGCATAACACCGAAGCGATGCTTGGTTGCAACTCCACGCATTAAATTAATTATTAAAATTAAATATTCGTTTTTT
>JAGVXY010000027.1:1178-8316 GCA_018303545.1 Candidatus Woesearchaeota archaeon
GTTAAGATATTCAATAAAAATCTAGGCATAACACCGAAGCGATGCTTGGTTGCAACTCCACGCATTAAATTAATTATTAAAATTAAATATTCGTTTTTTTTCTTAAGTTTAATGTGCTTCCATCTGTCCCAATAATTTAAATCGGCGGCTGTATCTTTGTCTGTTTTAATTATTCCATCTAAACGTGCTCTCTTTTCCAATTCGGTGCCTGGAAAGAAGACTAGGTTGTTTATTGATAAAAAGAACGGAGGAGGAAGTTTTTTCATCAATTTAATTGTATCTACTAAATCTTGCTCTGTTTCATAAGGATTGCAAGTAATCATATCATACATTACTGCAACTTTACCTTTGAACTTGTTAACGATTTCAGCGGCTTTCAATACTTGCTTTGTACTTATGAATCTTTTATAAATTTCATAATTGATTCTATCTGTGCCTGCTTGGATACCTATGATTATATCTGTCAATCCAGCATCGACAAATAATTTTAACTTTTCATAATCCATGGTTGGAGGATCACTTAAGCATTTGAATCTTAAATTAATCTGCTTTTTGTATTTATCGCAGAATTCACGTATTTCTTCAATTGGCATGACAAATAATGTTTCTGCACGCATATCTATTGTGCCTATTGATCTATATTTATTTTTTAATCGGGCTAAATCTTTTATTACATAATCAACTGAATGCCTTCTGATTAATTTTCCCTTGCCAATGTATTTTGAACGCCAGGCGTAATTGATGCAGTATGTGCATGCATTAGGGCAACCTCGAACAGTCATATTAAAAATCTGGCCGCCAAAATCTTTCTCTTTAAATTTTACTATACTATTTGAAGAATCTATAATATAATGATTTTCTATATCATAATCTGCAGGTGGCAATGAATCTAAATCATGAGTCAAGTTTCTTAATTCATTCTTGATTATCTTTCCATCTTTTTTAAATACGAAATTTTTGGTATCTAAGTAATTTTGATGTTTTTCTAGTTTAATTACTAATTCACCTATGGCTTCTTCGCCCTCACCCATACAAACCATGTCTGCGTATTCAATGCATTCTTCTGGCCACAGGGTAGCATGAACTCCGCCCCAAATCAGGGGGATTTTAGGAACTTCTTTCTTCAAGAAGGATAAAACTTGCTGAGCTCTGAATCTTGTTGAGCCGAAAGCTGAAATGCCAATTAAATCACAATCTTTGACCAAATCTCTTAATTGAGCTAATGTCTTTTCAGAATAATTAAGATTATAATTCTCTTCTATTGGTAGAAAGATCATAATTGTTTTATGCTTCAATTTATCTCTTAAGTAACTAGAAATGTATCTAAGCCCCTGGTCGCTGGGATACGTTAATGTTGAAATTAGTGCTATTTTCATGCTTTTTATTGATTAAATGGCAAGTGTTTAAAAGGCTTATGGAGATTTATTCCTTGTAGAGCTTCTCTAATTTTTCTGCTATTTTTGGCCAACTATTATTGTTTTCCGCATATTTTCTTGCTCTTATTCTAATATTATCTAGTAGGTTAAGATTCTTAAGAACGTAATTTACTTTCTCTGCTAACTGGTTAGCGTTATTTATATCAAATAAGAAACCGCGATCTTCGCCGATTAATTCTTTTCCCCCCTGCGTTCTTGAACTTATTGTAATCTTTCCCAATGCCTGGGCTTCTACGATTGTTGTTGGTATGGCTTCACGCCAACTTGTTATCGCAAAAATATCTGAATTGAGCATCATTTTAATTTTCTTTTTTTGGTCAAAAATTGGGCCGGGGAAAATGAAATAATTATTTAGATTATTTGATTCGATCATTGAATCTAATTTCATTTTATAAATTTCATCTGCGGGGCCAGCTATAATAAATTTAACCTTAGGATTTTCTTTTATTATTATTGGAGCAGCACGAATTAAAACCTCTAAATTTTTTATTGGATTAATATGGCAGACTGTGAAGATATTATTTGTTTTCTTATTATTATGCTTTGCCTCGAAAAAATATTCTGGGATGCCGTTGCTAAGATGGATTACCTTATCCATATTCATGCCTAATTGTTTAAGATAAGGGTATTCCCATTCGCTTATTGCTATGATTTTATTGTATGCGTTAAGAGTTCTTTTCCCGAAGATCTTGTCATAAATCCAAGCCAAGAGATTTACATGGAACGGTCTAAGCTCTTTCTCTACAAATGGAGCGTGAGTTGTCAAAAAGGATTTTGCTTTTAGTTGTTTGGCATATTTCGGTGCAATAGTTGCATAATACTGACGGTAGAAATGCGCATGGATTATATCTGGCTTTAATTTAAATAATTCTTTTTTGAAAGACCAGAAAAAAGTTGTCTTTGCCGCTTTGAAAAAAGGTCTAAAACGATGGATGTAAATTCCATCAATAACTTCGGTGAATCTTTTAATTTCTTTATTGTCTTTTGATTTATTTGAGCAAAATATATGGATTTCATGCCCTTTCTTTTTTAGTTCATTTGCTAACCACATGACGTGCATTACATCGCCACCTATATTTGGCGGACCGAATTGGGTTAAAAAGACAATTTTCATAGAACTTGTAAAAGCTTAAGTTTATTTAAAAAGGTTATGAAATAAGTATTTTTTATCACTTTTAAATCAAAACATTTATAAATAGATCGTCGTTATTTGCCTCAAAACAATATTTCGGAGGATTAAAATGCTTAATAATAAAACAATTTTGACAGATATGATAGAGGACTACGAATCTTTCAGGAGAAATAATAAGGCCCCTTTAAAACAAAAACCTGCGAAGTACTTAACTGATTTTATCAATACGTTACCCAAAGAATATCATTCTGCTGAAATTAGGGATCAGCTTGATGATTTTTTCTCAAGGATACATAATAGCTATAATACGGATGCAAGTGCTGCAAAGAATTGGATTGTTGCTGGAGGAGTATGCGGAACTCTTGTAGGATGTATCTCTTTAAAATTACTTGCTGGAGGTTATATTTCTGAGGCAGTGGGTATTGTTGCACTTTTCCCTCTTTTTTATTATTCTGGAAGAAAACTAATTAGGCGCTTTTGCTTCTCGAATCCTGCAAGGAAGAATATAGAACTCTTTTCAAAAAGATTCCAAAGAATAGATGAGATTAAGGCTTTGGAATCCTATGATCGTTCTGAAAATGAATTTTTTGGAAAATTTGATGAGAAAAAACTTCTTGAAAAATAATTTCTATTATTATCTTTTATATAGAAATTGATGAACTGATTCATTTAAACGATCTATTAATTCTGGCTGATTATAATGATAGGCATCTTCAATATTCAATGAAATTATTTTTTTCTTTAAATAAACAGAATGAAATTTATTACCAATTTCAAACCTTTGAATTTCTTCCATTACAAAGATTATATCTGCCCATAATAGCTTTGATTCAGTCAATGGCCTTAAAGAATATATTCCTGCGGATTTAGTTTCAAATCTGCCTTTGAATAATTCTTCAGCGGTCTTGCTTCTATGTTTTCCTTGATTGCAGACAAATAATAGTTTCATTATGGACCCGTCGGGATTCGAACCCGAGACCCCCGCCTTGCGAAGGCGATGCTATACCGCTAAGCTACGGGCCCTTGGAGTTTATCTTTTTGAGACAAGTTTATATAGTTTTTTGTTTTACTTTTCATTATGGTTAGGATAAATCTTATTAATCCAAAAAAGCTAGCGGACCAACACCTTATTGCTGAATACAATGAAATCTTGATGCTTTTAGGATATATTAGAAAGCATCCCAGGCTTAAAGATATTCCAAATGATTTTCATCTTGGCAAAGGGCACATGCTTTTTTTTAAGAATAAACTAGGATATATAAAAAATCGATTTGAGTCTGTAAAAAAAGAAATGCAAAGAAGAAATTTTCATGCAAGCAAAAACCTAAATCTAAGCAAATTTTCAATCAATCATCTGAAAAACTGGAAACCAAAAATTATTGATATTAAATTAATAAAAAAACGCATAAGGTATAAAATAAAATTAAAGCCTGGTTACTATCGGTATTTTGGAAAAAAGAAAAATAAATTATTTTTTCTTAAACTATTGAAATAAATATTTACTCCTTTATTGCGAAGTAAATTGTATATAGTGCAGATAACCCAACTAGACCATACACTGCTTTTTCTAATATTGGGATTGATCCGAAAATCACATTGACCAAATTAAAGTTGAAAGCAACTAAACCCCAGTTTAGACCACCAACGATAACAAGGATTAATGCTACCCAATCAAGTGTGCTCATTTTCATTTTAACACCTCCTTTTTTATTTCAATTGTATTTTATGCTTTATATATTTTACCCCTTTAACTTAGTTAATTTATTTTTACAATAACTTTATAAATAATTGTTGTTTTTTTATCGGGAACGATGGGTAAGGAACAGATTGTTGTTGTAGGTGCTGGAGTCGCTGGTTTAACGGCTGCATATCTGCTGTTAAAGAAGGGATATGGCGTTACAGTCCTTGAAAGAGAAAAGGCTGTTGGCGGACTGGCAAGAAGCTATAGATATGATAAGTATACATTTGATATTGGGCCGCATAGGTTCCATACAGACAGAAAAGATGTCATGGATTTTATAAAATTTGTTCTAAATAAAGATGCCTTGGTGATAAGCAGGATGAGCTCAGTTTATATGTTTGATAAGTATCATATCTGGCCATTGAGACCAAGAACTTTAATTCGACTGCCATTTACAGTTCTCCTTAGAGCAGGGATTGATCTGTTTACAAGGCCATCATTCAAAGGTGAAAGTTTTAAGAATTATATTTTAAGCAAATATGGAAAGACTTTATATGAAGTTTTTTTCAAGCAATATACAGAAAAATTTACATTTATTTCCGGAGCGAATTTGCATTATTCATGGGCTTCTGCAAGCGTTGACAGAGCAGTGATAGACAAAAAACTGAAAATGAATTCGTTGTTTGATACATTGAAAGTTACATTAATGCCAAAGCCAGTAAATACAAAATTTCTTTATCCTAAACATGGATGTGATATATTCGCAATCAAACTTGCGAATTTGATAAAAGAAGAAGGAGGGCATATAATTACAAATGTAAAAAATGTTCTAGTTAAGAAAAATGGAAAAAAGATTGATTCTATCTCTTTCAATGGGAAGAATATAAAGATTGATAAATTGATTTGGACAGCTTCGATAAAAACTATCTCTGAGCAGCTCGGATTAGATTCACCTAAGCTAAATTATCTTGATACCCTTATATTCAATGTTGAGATTAATAGAGATTTGGGAAATCCCAACCAATGGGTTTATTTCGGAGACAAAAATATAATCTTCAACAGAACTTCTATACCTAAGAATTTCAGCCCATATTTAGTACCAAAGGGAAAAGACAGCATATGCGTCGAAGTCACATGCAGAGACAAAGAACTTTGGGACATGCCTGCAATGATTATGCCAAGAGTTCTAAAAGATTTGATAAAAACCAAAATGTGTAAGAGGAATGATATAGGGAAGGTCCATGTTGAGAAAGTAAGGGAAACTTATCCAATATATTCTATAACTTATCCAGGACAACTCAAAAAAGCGAATGAAAATCTTAAAACTTTTGCAAACTTATACTGCACTGGAAGAACTGGTGCATTCTATTACAACAATATGGACAATTCTATAGAAATGATTTTTGATTTGATTAAGCAATTTCCTGAGGTGAAAGGATGAAAAAAAAAATATTACTGATAAATCCTCCTTCTTCGCTGAAAGCGTATTCTAAATCCAAAATAAAAGCAGCAATACCAGAGATTCCACTTTTATCATTAGCTGTTTTGGCTGCGCCTTTGCTTGATGCCAGGCATGATGTTCAGATATTAAACTTAGCGATTTCTAGCCAGCCAGATAAAGACCTTGAAGAAAAATTAAAGGAATTCAGGCCAGATATTGTAGGAATAACTTTTACTACTCCCTTGTTTGCCGAAGCTTCTTTGATTGCTGCCGAGATTAAAAAGTTTGATAGTAAAATAGTAGTTGCCGGCGGAGGAGCACATGCGACTACTGCACCCGATGACTGCATAAAGGATAATAATTTTGATATTATGGCTATTGGAGAATCTGATTTTATGCTTGTTGATTTGGCTAATGGCATGCACTTGAAAGATATCAAAGGGATATATTGGAGGGAGCATGGAAAGATTGTCAAGAATGCTCCGAGAACTTTGATTGCTGACTTAGATGATCTGCCTATGCCTGCTTGGCAATTGTATGGCGATTTGTCTATATATAAGACGCCAAGAATAACTTCTAAAATGAATCCTGTTGGTGCTTTAGAAACTTCTAGGGGCTGCCCATTTAACTGCACTTACTGCAATAAGAAAATATTCACGCAGAAATTCCGTTATAAATCTGTCAAGAGAACTGTTGATGAGATGGAATATATGCTGGGCTTAGGTTTCAAAGAGATACATATCTGGGAAGACCAATTTACTACCGATTTAGAACATGCCAAAAATGTGTGCAGAGAGATTCTTAGAAGAGGCTTGAAATTTCCATGGAATCTGTTTACCGGGATAAGAGTAAACTGCGTCGATAAGGAATTCTTAGAATTAGCCAAAAAAGCAGGATGCTATTCTGTTAGCTATGGCGTTGAATCTGGTGATGAGAGCATATTAAAAAATATCAACAAGGGAATAACCTTAGCGCAATGCAGAAAAGCTTTTAGAATGGCAAAAGAAGCAGGGATGGAGACTATTGGATTTTTTATGCTCGCCTTACCTGGAGAAACAGAAGAGACAATGATGAAGACGATTAAGTTTGCGGTTGAATTAGATCCGGATTATGCAAAGTTTACAATGACTTTGCCATTTCCTGGAACTAGACTTTATGAAGATTTAGAGAAGGCTGGAAAGATTAAAACTCATGACTGGTCACTTTATAATTTCCACTGCACAACCGAAGTTTATGACCACCCTAATCTTTCTTGGGATGTGATTCAGAAATATTATGATTTAAGTTATAGAATGTTTTATTTTAGGCCTAAATATATTGCTAGAAGATTGGTTCGAGGTTTGAAGTCTGGAGAGATATTTACTGACGCTTATTATTTTATCAAAACTTGGCTCTAGAACGTGATTCTATATTTCAAATTCATAAGAATTATAAATCATTGAATAGTT
>JAGVXY010000028.1 GCA_018303545.1 Candidatus Woesearchaeota archaeon
CCTATTTGCCTCAAACAATACCGGATTATATGATAAGGCATTAGAAAGCAGATTAATGATGAAAATAGATTTCTCTTTACCCAATGAAGAAGAAAAAGTTAAAATCATGAAAAGGCTTCTGCCAATTGATCTTATTGATAATAGTGTTGAAATTGATGAACTTGACTTGAATTCGATAAAATCGGGGAGAGATATAAAAAATATGATATTAAATGCTTTTGGAATTGCAGTCTCTGAAGGTTGTGAAAAGATTAAAATAGAACACCTAAAAGAAGCTATTGAACAGACGTATAAAACTGAAAGACAAAACTATATTGGCTAGTTCACTAAAAGTAACACGAGATATAAATAGATTAAAGAAAGGACAGGAGGATAAAAATGGAATTAGGTGTATGTGAAATGTTCAGAAAATGTTGTATAGGCAAGTGGTTAACATTGGATGAAATGACAGAAAATATTGTGGTGTATGCAGAAAAGAGGGGTTATAAAATAGACCAAAATGGTAAGCATATTACCTTCAAACGGGTGAGACCTCAAGTTCCAAATATAATCAGCGCAATTAAACAAGGAAAACAAAAGCATTGGAAATCATATAGCCTGAAAAAAGAAGGGAATAAATATGAGATAACAAAGGGGAAGTAGTTTTCTCTTAATTCTATTCTCAATTAAATCTTTTCGTTCAAGTATATACCAGTATATAATTTATATGGATTAGTTATATATAAAATCCGTAAATTCTAATTCTCTGTCCGAAATAACTGGATAGGAGATATTAAAATGGATAAAAAAGATTTGCTAATCCTTTCAAACTTAAGGATGAACGCAAGAGCATCATTGACAGACATAAGCAAAAGCACAAAAGTGCCGATTTCAACCATATTTGATAAGTTAAGAGTGCATCAGAATGAAAAATTAATAAAAAAGCACACTGCATTATTGGACTTTAATAAGTTAGGTTATCCGGTAAAAGCAAAAATTTTAATCAAAGTGAATAAAAATAAAAAAGAAGAAATAAGAAACTTTTTGCTATACCACCCGAATGTTAACTCATTATTCCAGATAAGCAACGGTTACAACTTTCTGATAGAAGTAGTATTCAAGCAGATCAGTCAGTTAGAAGAATTCTCTGAACTATTAGAAGATAAATACGATATAAGAACAAAACAAGTATATTTCGTAATAGAAGACATAAAGCGTGAAGAATTCATGAGCAAGCCGGAATCATTGGAAGCCCTAGGTTTTTAGAAACATCCGGAATTTTTTCGGATTCACAAGGTATTTATACCTAAACCGAATTAAAATATGAAAATGGATTGCAAAAAATTATATAATAATGCGGTAAGGATTAATATTCCGGAAGATTTACGCGCTTCTAAGAGCCTTGATTATATTATCCAAAAAGAAAAGGAATTATTAGACCTTGAAAAAAGAACGGGCATTGAGTATGTTATTGGTGTTTGGGGCAACCCCCTTCCTCGGGGGCATGTTATTGCTTATTGTCTTCATCCGAAAAAAGAAGCGGATGATATCATTAAATCTCAGAAAGAGAATAAAGAAAGTCTTATGTTTGGTTCTTGGTATTTTGACAAAGAATGGTTTAAAAGAAAAAAAGAACGTTTGCAAAATTATGATTGGGATCCAATCACCGGGCAGGTTATTTTAAAAAAAGTCGCCTAATTTTATCTTTTTGTTAATTTTTCCCATTCTACCGGAAACTTTTCGGATTTTTAACCCAAACGCATTTTAAGCACCAATAACAAAAGAAAGTTAAAATGAAATCAATAATCAAAACTGGATTGGCAACATTACTAATAGCAACTCTTCCAATTTTAGGAGATAAGCTGAATATAAATGACAAAATAATAAACCCCATTATTTACAAAGGCAATAAAGTTAGCAAAGATTGTTATCAAAATCCCTTCATTATAGAAAAGAGATATTTCATAAATGAAAAGAAAGAATTAGAAATATATGTTGGTTGCAATGAGCGCTGGTATAAGATAGACAAGGACTTGAGGACAAACAAGCCAACACTAGAAGAATTGGCAAAAGAAGAGCTAAGTAACATAACAGACCAAATCATAAATTATATGAAAAATAAAATATTTGCAAAATGAACATTGAACACTATAGGCAGCTGGAAGAAAAAATAATGGGCATCACTTATGTACAAGGCAAAATCACAAAAATAATAAAACCCGGCATTTATCATTTTATCATCAGGAAATTATTAAAGGGAGAAAGGCACATTCAAGGCCTATTAGAAACTCAGCTTCAAAATATAGAGCAAACTGCAAAAGTATTAAACACAATAAACCATTCATCAAGAACCCAACTAGCAGAAATCATAAAAGACTATGACAGAAATCTAAAAGAGCTTTATGAATATTCAAGACAGGAAGAAGAATTAGACATAGAACTTTACAATCTAAAAATAGCCCAGAATAAATTGAGTGAAACAAAAAATCAAAATAAATTCTTGATTAAAAATAAAAAAATGAACTTAGAAAGAACAATTTCAGAAAAAACGCATATCCAAAATAACCTAAGAGAATATATAAAAGCAAAAGAAGAAGAGGAATCGATAATTGCGTTGGAAGAAAAATATCAGCGCAGAACCTTGCATTGGTCAGAAAGTTTTCAGAACAAATTGCAATTAATCTACAGTCATCTGCAAAGGACAAGAAACCTTGCAGAAACATTAAGCGAAGGAAATAACGCAAAAAATTTATTGTCTGATTCCATCGGCGTTCTGAACTTATATGTAGCAAATGCAGTAAGAAATTTCACCCAAGGAATCATAATCAACCCAGATGACCATAATGTCTTAATCCCTCCGGAAACAGATGTAACTCCCCAAACTTACCTTTTAGAAGCAGAAGATGAGTTAATCCGCTAAAAAAGATATTCTTTTAAATATAAAATACATATATTCTGTCA
Source organism: Candidatus Woesearchaeota archaeon (assembly GCA_018303545.1). Lineage (GTDB taxonomy): Archaea > Nanobdellota > Nanobdellia > SCGC-AAA011-G17 > JAGVXY01 > JAGVXY01. The sequence continues at coordinate 2,941 of JAGVXY010000028.1, forward strand.
TGAACATTAAGAATGAATCCGTTGTGTATCTAAGTGGCAAGGTCTGGGAATATTCAAAAGGCAACCGCCACAATCTAATTCTTTATATTTTTCTATTCATCTGTGCAAATGCAATAAATTTTCTTTATCCGCTTATAATTGGAAAATTATTAAATGTGATACAGGAAAGCGGAATAACAAATGCCAGTATGGGCACAATAACGATCTATCTTTTAATTATGGTTTCACTAACAGCCTCATTTTGGGCTTTTCACGGTCCAGCAAGAGTAATTGAATTAAAAAACGCATTCATTGTTAAGGTTAACTATAAGAAATATTTATTAGACGGCACAATGGCCTTGCCCGCAGATTGGCACACAACACACCATTCTGGAGATACAATTGATAAGGTAAACAAAGGCGCAGAAGCAATATATAGATTCTCGTCAAGCTCCTACGAAGTCATAGAAACCGTTTTAAGATATATTGGCTCATATATCGTTCTAGCTTATTTCAACCTTCCTTCTTCGTATATTGTTTTATTCGCAACAATAATCGCCGTGACAACAATTCTAAGATTTGATAAATATTTAATAAAAAAATACAAAGAATTGAATAAATTAGACAATGATATCTCTGCCAAAGTCTTTGATGTCATCAGTAATATTACGACAGTAATTATTCTAAGAATAGAAAAATTATTATCAAAAGCCATATTCAAAAAGCTTATCGCTCCATTGAATTTTTATGTTAGAACGCATAAGATCAGCGAAACAAAATGGTTTTTAGTTTCAATGATAAACGCATTCATGACTGTATTAGTGCTATATACATATATACATGCCAATTTGGGAAATCAAATATTATTAGGCACAGTTTATATCCTCTACGGTTACGTCGATCGCATCAATGGTATATTCTTCAGATTTGCGTATAAATATGGGGAGATAGTGAGGCAAAGAACTGACGTCGCAAATGCAGAAGAGATCTCAAATGAATTCAGAAAGAAAAAGAAAGTGAAACAAATAGTTTTAGGCCACAATTGGAAGGAATTGAAAATCGAGAATTTAAATTTCTCATACTGTACTGAAGAAGGTTCAGAAGAGCATTTGAAGAACATCAACATAAATATCAAAAGAGGCGAAAAAATCGCATTTATTGGTGAGAGTGGCAGCGGAAAGACAACAACAATGAAAGTTCTTCGCGATTTATATCACCCTAAAAATATTTCTTTATATCTAAACGGCATTCTGCTAAAAGATGGTTTCAGCGCAATAAGCGATAGTATTTCATTAATTCCTCAAGAGCCGGAAATTTTTGAATCAACAATTAAAGAAAACATCACTTTAGGGCAGAATATTGATATGAATAAAATAAAAAAATACACCAATATGGCAGAGTTCACAAATGTTGTTCAAAGGCTGCCAAAGAAATTTGAATCATCCATTCATGAAAAAGGCGTTAATTTAAGCGGTGGAGAAAAGCAAAGATTAGCTTTATCAAGAGGTCTAATAGCCAGCGAGGACAAAGCTATAGTTTTGTTGGATGAGCCAACAAGCAGCGTTGATACAAAGAATGAATTAAAAATCTATCAGAATATATTTCAAAATTTCAAGGACAAGACAATTATCGCCTCAGTTCATAGATTACATATGTTAAGTCTTTTCAATCGCATTTATTTCTTCAGTAAAAGCGAGATTATCACTTCCGGCACTTTTGACAGCCTTTTAAGAAATTCTAAAGAATTCATGGACGTTTGGCGCAAGTATCAAAAAACTAAAGAAAGTGAAAAAAGCTAATAACTTTCTAGCAATAAATCCACTTGACAACCGCGCGCGCAAACTATTTAAAAACATTATCTTAATAGATAATTCATGAAAGTATCAAAAGACATTCCATTGGCAGAACTCACATTGAGAAAATATGGCAAGCCTTACAATTTGCCCGAAAGAGAAATAGTTAAAAAACTATGCTTATCGATAGGTCTTTTACAGCCAGGCGATTCAAGAGACGTTGTAGTAGATGTGTTAGATGTTTTATTGAAGGCCAAATTAAAGAATGAACACTTAGATTCAACTAAAATTCAAAACTTAGTCATCACTAACAGAAAAAAATACAGCGTTCCTATTTTTGGCATCGCTCCTTCAAATATCCGTAGGCAATTAAAAAGACTAAGAGACCTGTTCTTGGTCGAAAAGATTGCAAATGAGTACAGAATCACAGAATTTGAGGATTTACATATAATTTTCGAGAAAAGAATCAAAAACTTTTTATTGCCTTCTATCCTTGAAAGAATCGAGGAATACTTTAAAGTATATGGCAAATGATTTATGAACCTGAAGAAGACTCGTATCTTCTAGAAAAACAAGTGAAAAAATATGCTAAGAAGGGCATGAAAGTATTAGATCTTGGAACAGGTTCATGCATTCAGGCTCTAGCCGCAAAGGAAAATGGGGCAGAGGTTCTTGCAGCAGATATAAATCCTGAAGCAGTAAATTTAGCAAAAGCAAAAGGAATCGAATCGATTAAATCAGATTTATTTAGCAAAGTCAAAGGGAAGTATGATTTGATAATTTTAAATCCTCCCTATCTGCCAGAAGAAGCTTATGAAGACAAAGCAACGAAATTATTTACAACAGGCGGTAAGCAGGGCCACGAACTGATTGAAAGATTCTTGAAAGAAGCTAAAAAACATTTGAATAAAGACGGAATGATTCTTCTGGTTTTCAGCACATTGACAGGTAACGTAGAAAATCTATTCAAGAAATATGATTATGAATTTAAAAAATTAGATTCAAAGAAAGTGTTCTTCGAAGAGATATTTGTTTATGAATTAAAATAAAATACTTAATGGTTCTGTAGTGATTCTATTCAAGTACCTACAACCGTTTAGTGGAGTATTCTGTGCAAGCCATACTTCGGGAGCAATATAATTCCATTTATAATCCTTCAACAAAATTGAAGAATCATAATAATCGGAAATCATGGTTTTAACAAACTTATGTTTTATTTCAAGCCGAAGATCAAGCTGGAGAAAATCAACATTTTGGCCGGAAAGTTCCTTATACCTAGCTGGAGAAAATAAATTATGATCCCTAACAAATGTATCATTAGAATTAAAGATTGGGCATTCAATTGTTACAATTTCATCGCCAATGTGTTGAAAAAGAATATTCATCAGTCCTGATTTAAGCCAGCCTGAATCAAACATATCAAAAAGACCAACAATATATTTGTCTCGCCTTGCACAATTTTTGGCCTCACTTGTCAATTCTAGATACATGTTTTGGGGATTACTTTTTGCCTTTAGAACATGAGACTTACGAATTTCATCCAAGACATATCTCGAAGTGTAATGGTAGATTTTCATTTTAAAATAAAATAATTATTCCTTTTTTCTTTTGCTGCGATAGCTACGAATTGCTAAACCCCCGAAAAGAAATGTGCCATACACTGCCGTTTTAGGGAACTCAGCATTACGGGTTAAAAACCAATCAGCAACTGCAGGCATCTCAAGAGTATAAGCAATCTGTTTGCCTTGTTCAATTAGACCTTTCTCTATTTCAGCAACAGCGCTACCTGGATCCTTATATGCCGCAAATGTACCTACGGCAACTAGAGTTAAAAGTCCGGTCGTCATATATTTTTTCATCAAATCTTGCAGTGTCATTTTTTCTTATTCCTCAATTAATACAAAAGGCTCTTGTTTTGCCACTTTACGACCAGTATTCATATCATCTGTTCTTAATAGATATAACATTCCATTTAATTCACTAATTTCACAATCAAAGAGATCAAAATTCTTATTATCGAAAGCCGTATTTTGCATACTATTAATACGATCTTGTAAGCTGTTCTCAATCGCAATCTTCATACCATTTGCGCCAACTTCCTTACCTTTAAAGGCACCAATTCCTAATCCTAAAGCAAAAGTTGCGATAGGAATTAAAGCATATCCAACAATTTTCTTGTATTCCATTTTTCTTATTCCTCCGTTAAAATCATTAAATTAATCAGTAATTAAGCAGAACTTACTTATAAATCTTTCGATTTGTGACTACATAACAATAGTAAC
>JAGVXY010000029.1 GCA_018303545.1 Candidatus Woesearchaeota archaeon
GAACTAATTCATGTATAAAAGTATAAATACTTACAATAATAATAAATATAAAGAATGGTTTTAATATCTTAATTCTTCCTTGTTTAATTTCTCTCATAAATTCAATTAATATTGACCAATATTTAAATTTTTGTAACTATGCCTCTTCTCAATCAGCTTATATCAAAGCAATTCCGTCTTTAACAATTTCCAAGGCAAGTTTGCTTTTTTTAACAGCCTCAAACTCAGAAACAGAATAATAATGAGGCTGTATCTCTTTTCCAAACCGCTTCTTAAGCCTATCAATGACATCAACAATAAGCAACTCCGAACCAGCATCTCTTAACTTAAAGACCAAAGCGAGGTCAATATCAGAATCAGCATTATAAGTCCTTTTCGCATAGCTGCCAAACAATACAACTCTAGCAAGGTTCTCCAGATCCAGATTAGTCAGCTCATAGACAAACTCACGAAGAATATTCAGGACAATAAAATCCGGATTATTCAAACTTTTCTTTTCCATGCGTATCAGCCCTAAAATGTGCTCAAGATACGGACTGCTCAAGTTCAGCTTGTAATAATAGGCATTCTTGATTTTAACGGAAGTCACAAGCTCGAATTTCTCCAATAACAAAAGAAACTTGGACAGAACCTTATTGCCCAAACCAGTAAGATTCTTTATCTCTTTCCTGCTGATTGCTTTTCCCGGCGCCTCATTGAAAACAAACAGGATTTTCCATGCAGACCTTGTGCCTAGACAAACATCAAGCAGCATTATCTCAGCCCCTTTAAAATATGAATATATGGCTTGACGATTGTCTCAATAAAATATGCTGCCTTCTGGCTGCTTGTTTTTTCCATTTCAGAATAATCTTCAGAATAGTACTGCGCCCTGCCTCTTTCCTGCCTTCCTCTTTTTAACATTACAGGAAGCAATTTTTCTTTTAATCTTTCAGCGCTGAAATATATGCTTTTTGCTTCTTTCAGCATCTCAAGAAGCTTCATCTTCAAAGCATCGTCTTTTATGAAATGCTCTAAAGCCTCGATTGCCTTAAGGTGGATGTCAGGACTCGACAGCTTAACATTAAAATGCTCAGCAAGAAATAATTTAGTCATATCATGCATGCAGTAATATCCTGATATAATGCTCCATCTTGGAAACTCAAGCACATTCTTCTCAGCATGCCTCAAATCCTCTTCGTACGCGGTCTTATGAAATGATAAGTAATTGGTCCTCTCTGTTGCCGGCAAATCCATCCATTCTTTAATATTATCTTGTTCTTTCATTAAAATACACCTAAGTGGAAGTAATACTAACTTATTTATATAGTTTTCCACTTTAGTGTTAGATTTAAACCACCTAAGTGGAAATAACTATATGTTAAGGCTTCCAATGAGCATAAAATGATCTGCCCTTAATATTTATTTCTGATTAAAATCCGGAAAACTTCCGAAGAAACAACAACAATTACAACCTCTAAATCTTCCACAAATCATCTACAATAAACATAAACAACATATATAAACCTAAAAGAACATCTCTAATAACAGAATGTTAATCAAATCAAACCTTCAAAGTCCACAACATCCTAACCAAGAAAGAAAAAGATCTTCTAATATACTTCAAAGGCAAAGAAATCCTAATAGCAAAAGACAAGGAAGTATTGGGCGGATTAATGATAAAAAAACACCGAAAAACATAAAACCCACAAGACATAGAAACTTTTATAAATAATCTAAAACATTTTATTAAACATGATGAAAAGAAATAATTCGAGTATTAAAATGAATGAAAGAACAATAAAGTTGATTGAAGCAATAATGAGCAAGGCAATCAGAGACAATTCTGAATTACTGAAAGAATTAGGAAAATATTAAATCTCTTATTATATTTAATAACTTTCTAAACCGGAAATTCTAACTAAAAACTCGAAAAGCCATTTGACAAACGTGCGAGAAGAGTTTATAAATAATGCTTAGCTCTACAATTTTAACAAGGGGGGCGATTAAATGGATAAAGCATTGGCGGTTTTTCAGGACAAAAAAATAAGAAGGGTTTGGCACAACGAAGAGTGGTGGTTTTCTGTGGAAGATATTGTTTTTGCACTGACTGACAGCGTTGATCCAAAAGGATATATCAATAAGATGAAACAAAGAGATGAATCATTATCCCAAGGGTGGGGACAAATTGTCCATACCCTTTCTGTAATGACCCAAGGCGGTCCTCAAATGATGAATTGCATCAACACAGAAGGAGCATTTCGCATCATTCAGGCCATACCTTCGCCAAAAGCGGAGCCTTTCAAGCTATGGCTGGCAAAAGTGGGCTATGAAAGAGTCCAGGAGATAGAGAATCCAGAATTAGCGCAAAAACGAATGAAAGAACTCTACAGGGCAAAGGGCTATTCTGATGCTTGGATAGAAAAAAGGCTAAGAGGCATCGCCGTAAGAGATGAACTGACAGATGAATGGAAAAAAAGAGATGTAAGAGAAGAAAAAGATTATGCAATTCTTACTAATGAGATCAGCAAGGCGACATTCGGCCTGTCCGTAGATGAGTATAAGGAGCATAAAGGGTTAAAACGTGAAAATCTAAGGGACCACATGGATGATATGGAGATAATACTGACTATGCTTGGAGAGGCAACGACCACAAGGCTTACTACAGGCAGGGATTCTAAAACTTTTGTTGAACTGAAAGATGATGCAAAAGACGGCGGGGATGTAGCAGGCTCAACAAGAAAAGATATCGAACAAAAGCTTGGCAAGAGCATTGTCTCCAATGAAAACTACTTAGAAGAACCAGAAAAAGAAAAAAGAAAGCGGATAACGAAAAAGAGCTGAAGAAATAACCTTAACTTCCAAAGGGGTCGAATTCGACCTGTTTAGAAAACAGCCGAGATGGTTCCAAATTGGAACATACTGCCAAATAATGGGAGACAGTGTCTCCCGAATTCAACTTGAACTATTCGAAAAAATCGAAAGGTTGGAATCACAATAATCTACCGGAAATTCCAACTAAAAACTCGAAAAGCCATTTGACAAACGCGCGCAAAGAACTTTTAAACTAAACTTGATACATTCTTTAAACCATGACTGATCAATTAATTCCTTCAATCAAAAACAAGATCCATAATTTAAGGGGTGTTCAAATTATTTTAGATAAGGACTTAGCTGAACTATATGAAGTAAAACCTATCAGACTTAGAGAACAAGTAAAAAGAAATAAGGAAAGATTTCCTGAAGATTTTATGTTTATTCTAACAGAAGACGAAAAAAATATCATGGTATCGCAAAATGCGATACCTTCCAAAAAGCATTTGGGCGGCTTTCAAACTAGTTACAAAATGTAACCAACTGAAACCGTGACAAATCGTCACACTTTTGAGTTATCGATATTTTGTCGACAACATGAGCCGTACGGTAAAACCGTACAACTGAAATATAAATAATGTTTCTTATAAATTTACTTTCTAAACATCATTACTTCAATTAAGTCGTCAAAATAAGATTGCAGCAAATTATCAAAAACACGCCTCATCTCCTTATGCTTCTCTGCTGCCCTTGCATCTCCAAAAAGACGATCTGACACAGGTTTCAGCAGTTTCTCTCTTTCACAATTATCCGCATCAATGTATTTATTCCAGAATTTTTCCATTATCTATCACCTCAAATATAACAAACAAAGAATTGTTTAAAAGTCCTGTGCGTCTGTGTCAAGTGGAATTAAATTATTTTTACGGTTTCACCGCAAATCCTCCGTAATTCAGCCAAAAACAAATATAAAGAATAAACTAAGTAATAGTATAATCAAAAAGCTTATAAATATGTATCTACATACATAATAATATGGTGGTATTTACATATGAAAGCAAATGATACTAAGATAATAAAATTATTAATAGAAAATAAAGAAAATAATCTAAGCATAAACAGCTTAGCAAAGCTGCTGAAGAAAGATTACAAAAATGTCCATAATATAACAAGCAGATTAAAAAAAGCAGGTATCATCGAACTGCAGCCATTCGGAAAGTCTTACATAATCAAACTCAAAACAAAAATCAGCCCTTTAATATTCGAAGCGGAATACGAAAGAAAAGAAGAATTATTGAAAAATAAGGATATTACCATAATGCAGGGTTCATTCAATAAATTACATTCAAAACTTTACATACTTTTAGTATTCGGAAGCTATGCAAAAAAGACCAATAAAAAAGATTCGGATATCGATTTAATGTTCATTGTTCCAGATGAGGCTGAAGAAAAGATGGAAAAAGAAATCGATTCAATTGCAAGAACGCTACCTTTGAAAATGCATATAACTATCTTTAAAGAAACAGATTTCAAGGCGATGAAAAATTCAAAAGAAACAACTGTAGGATCTGAAGCTATGAAAAATAATATAATTCTAAATGGAATAGAATCTTATTATGAGAGGATAAAATGATTTCTGAAAAGAGAAAAAAAGAGGCAGAAAGAAACTTCAGGAGATACTTAGAAGAAGGTCTGCTTAAGAAAGGAACAAATGATATAGCTAAAGAAAAATACATTGAAAATGCAGACATTTCCCTTAGGACTGCGAATGAATTAATTCAAGGCCTGTTAAAGCCGCACATATGGGTGATAGTTATATCCTATTATGCTATGTTCTATATCGCAAATGCAATTCTATTAAAATATGGATATAAAACGCGGGATAAAATTGCCCATAAGGTTACAAATGAAGCTTTAATTGTACTGATACTTGATAAAATCAAGAAAGGGTTATTGGAAGATTATGAAACGATACAGCAGGACGCCTTGGAAATAGCAAATGCAAAAGCGGAATCAATTGTAGAATCATATTCCCTTGAGTTAGAAAAACGTTCAAGATTTCAGTATAATATGCTTGAAGAGATCAAAGAGAATAAAGCACAGACGTCTTTCAAACGCGCAACAGAATTTGTCTTTGAAATTAAAAAACTACTTAGAGAATGACTGTTTTAAAAAATAAATTTTTGATAAAACTTCGGTTAATGCAAATTTTGCATATATAATTGAAATTATAAATAACATTTATAAACTCCAAAAACATATTATCTTTAAGATGATAATAAAAAGACCGATTATGCCAGAACTTAAAGATTTAATAAATATCTACAAGCAAGCGTTTAAGAAACACAATATTCTAAAACAATCTAAAAACAAAGTATTGGCCTATTTTAAAGACAAAATAGTTTTCACTGCAATTGAAAATAAAGAAGTGGCTGGAGGAGTAATGATTCGCGTAATACAAACGGCAGGAACTCATTCAGTCTGGAAAATAAATCATTTAGCTGTTGCAAAAAAATATCAAAATAAAGGCATAGGCACAGCTTTAGTAAAAGAAGCAGAGCAAGAAATAAAGAAGCGTTCGAAAAAAACAATTAAGATAGAACTTTCAGTTTCAGACGAAGAAAAACCATTAATCAAATTCTGGAAAAAATTAGGCTATAAACTTGAAGGAAATCTTAAAGATCATTTCCGATATAATGAGATGGTTTATGTCTTAGGCAAAAGTTTAAAGAAGTAATCTTAGATAAACATCTGAAAGCGAATTTTGTTTTGTCAACAAAGCATTAAATCCAACGCTTTTTGGAACTTCAAAATCATCTAGGGGATTATCCCCAATAACTGTAGATTTCATAGGATTAATATCAAATCTTCTAATCAGATGTTCCCAAAAACCCACTTTATTCTTGCTTACTCCAGTTTCAACGGCGGAACAAATAAAATCTATTTTTGATCCCAACGAATACATTTCTAGATAAGTTTCAATCGTCCTTTTCATTGAATTCGAAGCGATACCTATCCTTGCGCCTCGTTCTTTTAACAAATTCAGAATTTCCAGAGCATTATTGGTTAGAATGTTATTCTCTCGGATAAACCCTTCAAGAATGGAATAATAAATCTCAAGCAGACCAAATTCACGACAAAGATCGCCAGTATCCCATCTTTGCCTGCTATTTTTATAAACTTTAGAAGCCAGAGCTAGTTCATCAAGTGTATGGATATCTATTTTTTTTAATGCGAGAACCGTATCAATAACTAGAGGATAAATCTCTTCATAGGTCCTTAAATTAACCAGTGTTCCATCGAGATCAAATATCCAGTTATCCATTTTAGTTTCATTCAATTGTTTTTGTAAATCTAATAACATTTTCATCAGGCCTAAATAATCCAGGCAGTATTGATTCTTCTTTCAGTCCTGCGGATCGGTAAATTTCTATCCATTCTTTTTCTGTCTCCGCTTCATCAAGCTCAACCTTAATGAGCAGATTTGGCTGTTTCAATGAAGTAATAGCCAATTTTAAACACTCAGCTTTCAATCTAGAATCAATATCTTTAGCGCATGCAAAATGACGCACACTCCATCTTTCATATTTGGAAGTTTCTTCTCTGTTCTCAAATATTACCGCACCTATGACTAATCCAGATTTTGAAAAGGCAATAATATTATTCCTCTCCTGCTGCTGAATTAAATAATTTAG
>JAGVXY010000013.1 GCA_018303545.1 Candidatus Woesearchaeota archaeon
CTTTGATAGGATATTGGGCCAACTTTTTCAGCGTATTAAACTCGAAAATTCCCTCTTTTTCAAAAGCATCAACTAAAATACCGGTTGAAAGGTTGCTGTCAATCTGTCCAACAAAATCAAGTCCCCTTCGTTCAATAGTCCGCCATAAATCTAAAATCCAGTCCAGCACTATCGTTGGTTCGCCGCCGGAAGCTCTTAAAACTTTAATGCCCACATTAACGTCATATTTTTGATAAGCCTGCCTGATCTTTCCTCGTGCAATAATCATGCTCGCAATAGTCTGATCAGTACTAAGGTAAGATTTCCCTTTTGTTGGCTTGCCATCATTGCTCCTGTCATCTACAAAGCAATACCAGCATCCGCCAGTCGAGCTACCATCATGAAAATTACATCCAGCAACCTGAAAAATAAATGGGGGATTATAATCAAGAACTCTTTGCATAGAAAATCCATCAGTATGCTTAAACCAGAGGGGGAAATCAAATTCTTGGATTTTCAAAAAATTTTCTATTTCTGCATCATTTTTGCCCTTCAGATTAAAAAAATTAATTTCTTTCTTTTCTGCTGCCATAGGGTCTATTTCTTTTATGTTTACTTTTGTTCTAAATACGAACCCGCCTGTGGTTTTGGGCATTAAATCTAAAATTTTAGATGAATCTATTCCTTGTAACGTCTCAGAAAAATCAACAACTAAAATCTCGCCATTTCTATATAGTGTTTCTCTAAGTTTAAATGCTCTCTGAATCGGATTAATCATAAAAAGTTAAAAAAAAGAGGTATATTTAAATATTATGGTTCTGCAAAATAATCAGATATAAATGATTTAAATCTTTTCCAAAACCGCCCTCTTAACAATAAATTTTCCTGTATTCTTAGCTTCCATTTGTATTTCAGAATCAAGTATTTTTATTCTTTTATTAAACATAGGCCCAAATAAAACTTAAAACAATTAATTTATCAACATCATTAATGGTCAAAACTCTCCCTAACCATGACTTATCCAAACCTTCAGCAGCAATAGAACTTAATAAAACTTCAAATCCCAAATCGATTATGTGCGTCATTTCTACATCCTGTTCCATATTCCACAATGGAGAAAAAGCTTTTAATCCCAAAGACTCGCAAATCTCTTCCACTCTTTCTCTTTGATAATTCGATCTTAAGGCACCAGTAACAAGCCCATCAATATTGTAAATATCTTTGGCTTTTTTTATTACTGCATATAAGTCTTTAAGTTCCTCTTCTTTATTACCTTCAGTTTCCGCAGTAATCAAAGGAATTCCCATCGCCTCAGCCTGCAATTCAGCAATTTCAACATTGGGGGTGTGAAACATATATGAGTCCATATTTTTGCTTTTAATATTAATTAGACAGGAAATCTCATAATTCTGCTTTTTCATGATATATGTTGCATAGACGCTGTCTTTTCCTGAGCTGAATAAAACGCCCAATTTTAAATTGGATTTAGGATAATATTTTTCTAAAAATTCAGATTTCAATTTAAATCCTGCTTTTTTGGTCATTTTAACAAGAAAATTATCCGTTCTGCTTCCATACTGCGCAGAGATTTTTCTCCTATCGGCATATTCTGCTTTTAATTTAAGATATTTTTTAGCCAACGATCGCAGTAATATTTTGTCCGTATTCTCATCTGCTTTATATTCATTTTTCAAAGTTAAAGAAAATGCTATCAATTTTTTATCTAAAAAAGGCACACGCATCTCAATATTATTATCCATCGCAATAACATCGTCCCTGTAAGTATCTCTCTCGTAAACATTTCTCAAGTAATACATACACTCCTTGTTTAAATCATTAGCCTTTCTAAGTCGTTTATACCCACCAAAAACCTGTTCGCTACCCAAGCCCGAAAAGATTACCTTTATTTTTCTTTCTTTTGCTTTCTTGCATGCAAAATACATTGTCATCCCTACTGAAACTTTTGTGACTTGCGTATCTTCTATCAAATTAACAATTTTAGATAATGCCTGTTTAGCCTCAGCTTTTTTTATTTTTATAATATTCAATTTCAATTTCATTTCTTTTGCAATTTTTTTTGCATATTCCATATCCTTACTTTCAGTTTTGTCATCCATCGCTGAAATAAAACATTCAAATTTCACCTTATTTCTCTTAAGTATAGTTGCTAAAGCAGTAGAATCAATTCCCCCAGAAAATAATAATCCTAATTTTTTTCCCTTGGGCACCCTTTTAATTACTGCCTTTTCTAACAATTCAAAAGCTTCTTTTTCCGCTTTTTCAAAAGACCGATTATTATCAACATCTACCGCAAAGAAATTCCTTCTTTTAAATTCAATTGAATTTTTACTGATATCGTAGATTAAAATCTGTCTTGGATTTAATTCAAAAGCATTTTCCAAAACTTTGCCCTCAGAAGCAAAAGCAAACCCGTTTTTGGATGAATAAAATAAAGGCTTCACTCCCATTATATCCCTTGCCAAAAAGATTTTATTATCAACCCAGTAAGCAATTGCGTAATCCCCATCCAATTCTTCCAATGTTTCCTCAAAACCTAAACACTCAATAAGTTCAAGTAAAAGCTCTGTATCATTCTTAGCTTTTACTTTATATCCCCTTGCGAGCTCTTTCCAATTGTAAATCTCACAGTTCGCAGTTAAAACACCCTTATTTCCGGCAATTGGCTGTTCAACTTTAGAAACAATAGCATGCAATGCGTGTCCTAAGCAATTCTCAAAATTACTATCAAAATATTTCAGGGCGTTTAAATTCCTTGCGTAGAATTCTTTACCCTTAATAGCCAAACCGTACCCATCAAGGCCTCTATTCTGCATCATTTTAAGGCCTTGCTTGCATCTTTTAACAGCATTCTTATCATTGAAATAACCTATTATTCCGCACATAACATAAGAAATACCTTGAAAGATTTATAAAACTAATTAAAAATCTAATGTACTTTCAGCACTTTTCTCAATACCATGCTTGCAACTATAGAAAATATTACGTATGACCAAAACCAGCTTATTCCAAAAAACACATCCGGATTGCCCAACGCAGTATAATACTTGCTTAGCCATCCATAAACTAGAACCAATGGCACAAAGGTAAATATCATTGGCTTAAAAGAGGCCATCATATATTTCATATTTATCTGCATCGCTTCTTTTTGTTTTTCAAGGGCCTTTTCAGGTTTGTCCTTAAGCAATTTTATTTCTTTCTGAAATTCTTTCAGCATATCTTTCATCTCTTTCATTGCTTTTTGGTCAGTTGTATATTTATAAATCAAAGTTATAAATAAAGTTAAAAGAACACTAATTATTAACAATCCGAACGGATCGGGAAAATTCAGTACTGGCCCCAAAAGCTTACTAAAAAAGCTATCAAATACCATAGACGTATAAAAACCTACGAATCTTTTTAAACTTTATGATTATTTGCCTTAATATCTAAGTTTTTTTATTACCGGTTTTCTTCTTAGCTTTTCGGCAAGTTTAGTCCTATCCACAGTCCCATCATTTCTTCTTGGAATATTATTTGATCCAAATGTCTGTCTGAATAAGCCGATTCTAGTATTATTCCCACTTTGTTTAGTCATAGGAATTTTTTCTTTATTAATTTTCTTTCCTGAGGCTATTGCCTCATAAACGGGAATAATACGCTGCAATTTAGCCCTTCTAGTTTGATAAAATGCAACTTTTTTAAGATAAATCTCTCTAGTAATAGTCTTATCTCTCAAATAAGCTATTTGAGTCTCTTTGATATATCCTTCAATTGAACTATATTCTTGTCTCAATGCCTTAAGTTTATGTTTCGCCCTCATACCCCTTAATTTGAAAAAAACCGGCCTTGCAATTAGAATAATCAATATTAATGTAACAATTGTTTCTTTCCAATATTTGATTACAAAAGCAGTAGTTAAAAAAATTGCATTTTTAATTTTAGTTAATTGTGAAGTTGCTTTATCTAACGCTGACTCTGCATCAGTTAAATATTTAGTTGTCTGGTCGTATCTTTCATCTTTAAATGCTCTGTAAGCAGAATCATAAGCCCGTAATGCTTCAGATGTATTTACTTGTTCTTTTCTTAATTGTTTTTCTTTTTCTAAAAATAGTTGAAATTTATCATTCAGATCAAAAGCTTTATTCCTTCTTAATTGTATTAATGCAACAAGTCGGTAAACCTCATTTAAATCTCTCTTTCTCAATTCATATGAGGAAGATTTACTGAAAACTGCAAGAAAAGAGTACATATAATCCTTTTTTTCCTTAATTGTTTCAAATCTTAATTCTTCCTGCACAGCAGCAGGATCTTTTCCAATATAATATCTTTTTGCAGTCAGCAGTATGTCCTCAACAAGATAAACGGTAAAATTTGCATTTCTCATTTCACTAATTATTTTTTCAGCATTCATAAGTCCATCAAATGCTCCTTCTCTTGTTATTTTTTCAGGAGGAGTATAGCTAAAATCGAGTATATCTTCTTGGTTGAGTTCAATAGCATTACATAATAGACTTGCAAAAATTGTAGCCATTAGAAATAGGAATATTTTATTTTTTCGCATTTTTCACCTCATTTTTCTTCTTAAAGAATAGATTATCAACAAACTTTAAAAATTTATATATTTTAGATTTCTTTTCTTGCCCTAGAATCTCTTTTATTCTTTCCTCTCTTCCTGAGATTTCTGCTAATTTCTCAGAATTTGCCTTGTAAATTTCCCAAAATTGTCCTCTTGTAATAGTGCTGGTTTTAAAATATTGTTCTTGTATATGTTTGATATTTTTTAAAACATCTTTTTCTTCATTATTAAGATTCTCAAGTTGCTGTTCTTTTTTCATAAGACCAATCCGCAGATTCATTAATTTAATTCTTCTTTGTGCTATTCTTATCAACCTTTTATCATATTCTTGCATAATTTGACCATATTCCGTGACAGACATATTATGTCCTTTTAAATATTTATTTTGGGTGGATTTCTTTAAATTATAGATAGTGCTTTCTTCCTTATCCAGATTACTCATTCTTAATTTTATAATAAAGACCATGAATTTTTTATATGCTGCAAATAGCAGCAATACCAGCAATGCCGAACCAATTATTATTGCCCACCAGAAATAGGCCAATATCCACCAGAGATTATATTTGCCTCCTGCTTCCTCAATAATTTTAACTTGCGCTTCTTGTGCTCTCGTCAAAGAAGTCGCAAAATCTTCTCTTGCAAATGCCTTGATAGCTAAATCAATAAGTCTATTCGATCCTTCTGTTTTTACCCATCTATTGTTTGCTTTAGTAATCGTTTCTTTGACAAGTTTTATTATTCTGTCAGCTTCAAAAGATTCAAATTTCATTATTGCAATCTTTTCTGCACCCAATACAACAACATCGTAGCTTTTTGCTTCAAGAGCGTTTTTAGTTTCAATAAGTATCTGTGTGGCTATATTTACTGGGAATCCAGCATATTCCATCGAATTCACATCATTTGTTGCATTAACAATTCTTGCTTCCGCATATTCTTTTGTGACCTCATAAATAAATAGCATCAATTTTCTGTATTCAATCAAAGGCCTCCAAGTAAAATTTGCAAGTTCTGGATTTACTGCTGTTAAATTGGCATTTATTTTTATTGTAATTTCAAGCACATCTTGCTGTAAATATGGAGGCGCAAATACTTTCATCGTAAAGTTTCTTGATTCTCCGGAATAGATTCGGTTAGAATCAGGAGTTCCGACTTTATGCACTTTGATATACGCTTCATTGCCTCGGATTTCTACAAGTTCAACAACTATATCTGCTCTGCCATCTTCATTCAAATCAATTCTTTTCTTCTCTCCGTTATTTAATATCATGCTCACAGGATTAGACTTAAAAGTTATATTTGCAGTATTCCTGCTTACTTTATTTACAATTAAAGTATGATTTTCCATATCACTAAGGACAACATCATTCGCTTTTCCATCTCCAAATAGGTAAAAAGATTTTGTTTCAACAAACACCTCTTCTTTTGGATTAATCTGTTGTTCAATTGTAACATATTGTGAAAATATGCCCTGAACTTCAAAGTTAATATCTTCAATTATTGCATTGGCGTAACTATTTGTAATTGTGACTGGAACACCCTCTTTCAAATTTCCTCTTACATTTTCTATAACGTCCACCGTACGAAGAACTATTGGTTCACCTATTCTGGTAACAGCCCCGCCAGATATTCCCCCTGCTGAGCTAATTGCACCAGGGAATAAACTAATTTCTCCAGGGGCCACTCCTCCTCCCCCGCTAAGAAGTTGCGGTGAAGGATTAACATTAAATTGAATTAAATCAGGATATGTTAAATTGGAATCTTCAACTCTTGCACCAGATTCATTTAATCCACTGGCATTAGCATAAAGATAATAGCTACCAGTTGCATAATCTGAAGGGATTGTAATTAAAATTTGATAACTATTTTCATCACCGGATAACAAATCACCTATTATTTTATAATTAGAAGATAAGGTTTGGAAACCTGCAGGCAAAGTAAAAGTTAAATTGACATCGGTAGCATTTCCTGACCCTATATTTGTTACTTTCGCTTCAATTGAAACACTTTGTCCTTGTATTACAGAATATTCTTCTGTAGTAGGTTCAGTAAATTCAACAAGTAATATTGGTTGATTTGGAGCAACAATGATACTGCCGGTTATTTGCTTAGATGAAGGAACAGCGCCTGAATCGGTTGTAATATCAAGGGTAATAGATTTTACACCTGCAACAGAAGCCGTTTCATTTATAACATTCTTTTTATATGTATGTGCTGCAAGTGTAAAATTATTTGTATCGTTGTAAGTAGTTGTATTGTAATTTGAAGTAATTGTAAAATTAAGTCCTACATCCCCTGTATTATTTATTGTCAAATTGCCTAACGTAATATTATCATAAAGATTAGCTGTTACAGGTAAAAGTGCAGCAACAGGGAGTGTAGACCATGTTTTATCCAGCAACACAGATCTATTTATAACCACACTAAAATTATAATTTGCAATCGTATCATTTGCAAAAAGTATTAAATTATATGTTCCTGAAGCTGATGCATTAAATGTTGCATTATATGATCCAACGCCGTCATCATAAATCATCGTAATATTTGTATAAACTGAAGCAGCACTTAGTTTATATCCCAATATCACTGTGCTTACATTCAGCGTGGCATCAGTAACATTTGCTATAACAGTAACATTTACACCTGGATCAAGATCAGCTTCATCGACGGGAAAAGTCTCAAAAGATAGGAAGCTAGGTGGAGAGACATCAATAGTAAAGTTCCTCACCACACTTGAATTTTCATTTAATGATCCATCTGAGCAATTTACATACCAATAGTGGCTGCCCTCATAAAAATTATTTATTGTAATTGCATTGATGCTGCCTTGCAATGAAGAAGAATTAGATAAATTAACAATTCCATCAGCAATCACAGAACAATTTAAGGTGGCATAATAATTATCTCTTGGTGTAAAGTTAAATTGAATATTTCTTGAAGAAGAATTATAATAATCTGCAGGAGAGCTCAATGTTACATTTGGAAAAATAATGTCCGTTACAGTAAAATTTGTTCTTTCTGAATCATTTAAATTTCCAGAAAAATCAATTGCATAGATTGTTAGATTATACAACCCCGCCAGTAAAGGTAAATTAAATGAATAATTAAATTTTTCTGCATAAGTTTCATTAATTAGCGTATAATTATTTATCGTTCCATTTGGCAGGGTTATATTTGCATAAACCAAATCTATCAAAACATTATCTGTAACATTAGCGGAAATTTGTGCTGTTCCTGAAAGGATATAAACTGAATTATTTATAGGCAGAACTGCTAAAACAGAAGGAGCCACTAAATCTGTAATAGAGAAATTGGTCTTAACAGATGAATTTGTATTGTTAGCTGTATCATTGACATAGAAGGTTACATTATATAATCCCATAAGGGCAGGAGCAGTAAAGGAAATATTATATTTCTCAGTTGTATCATATCTTACCAGAGTATAATTTGTGGAAGTTCCATTCGGATAGATAAAATTGACATAACCATTGGAGATTCCATTCAAATCAGTTGCATTGCATGCAATCTCTATCTCTTGAGAAACATTATACTGCGAATTTATAGCGGGTTTTGTTCCGCTGACTGCAGGAAAAATCGTATCAACTATAAACGTAAAATTATTTCCGCCAAATCCAATATTATTGCTTGTATCTCTTGCTAGACAGTTCCATATATACCGGCCATCAGGAATTCCATTTAATGTAAAGTTAGATTCATTATAAATTCCATCAACCTCTTTAGTTGCATTAATTCCAAAAGTTTGGCTTATATTGTGATAAAGAGTGATATTGTTCAAAGCAGAATTATCCGTTGCATTACAAAAAACGGAAATATTGTTTTTATCGAAGAACTTTCCAGTTTCAGGGGTTATTAACATTACAAATGGAATGCCTGCATCCTGAATAGAGAAATTATTAACTTCTGAATTATTTAGATTATTGCTGGAATCATTTGCAAATATTCTAATTTCATAAATTCCAACTTGAGAAGTTACATTGAGAGTATCATTATAGAATCCATCTGCATTATAATCTGTAAGATTGATTTGAATGGCAGAAAAATCTGGGAAAGTTATATTTGCGTAAACAAATGAAATATTTACCGCATCACTGACATTTACAACAATGGATACATTGTCATTCTGTAAGTAATTGCTTCCTGCTATAGGTGAAATTATTTCTACATAAGGTGCAAAAGGATCAATAACTGTAAAATTTGTTTTTTCGGAGTTATTTAAATTTCCAGAACTATCGTTTGCATAGATAGTTACATTAAACAATCCCGGCAATTTTGGGGTTGTAAAAGAATAATTAAACTTATTTGTATAGGTTATATTCACTAGGGTATAATTGTTTATTGTTCCATTGGGAAATTTTATGCTTAAGATTACATTTTTCAAGAAGTAATTGTCTGTAACATTCGTAGCTATTTCTATAGTCTGGCTTATATTGTAAATCATATTATTTATAGGAACCAATGCGGTTACATTTGGGGGCGTTGTATCAATTATTGTGAAATTAGTTTTTTCAGAATTATTCAAATTATTCAAGGTGTCATTTGCATAAAAAGTTATATTATATCTCCCAAGCTGATTAAATCCTGAAAAAGTGGTATTGAATCTATTCCCGTAAGTCAAATTAGTTAAATTGTATTTTACAATTGCCCCATTGGGATAAGTGACATTTGCAGAGACATTGCTCACGCCAGTTGTATCAGTTACATTAGCCGCTATTTCAAAAATCTCTCCCAAAGAATATGTTGAGCCATTCGGCCTTAAATCCGTGATAGTTGGAGGAATAATATCCGAATGAGTCACATTAAATATTATAAATTCGCTCATATTTATGTTTCTATGGGTGCTAGTATCATTTGCAAAAATAGTAATAGTATAAGATCCAGTTGTGTTTGTATGATTAAATGTGCTCTTATAATTATTTAATGTAATATTATTTAGAGTTAGGTTAAAGTACGAGTTATTAGGAAATTTTATCATTGCAATTACAGTATCAACCTGTATATTGTCTGTGACATTTACGCTAATATTTACATTCTTAAAAGAAAGATTATACAGTGAATTAGTCAATGGTTCATTTATCGTTATATTTGGTTTGGTATCGTATATAAACCAGTCAAACATTGCTCCTTCATTTTGTCCATTTGAAACAGCAGTATTAGGTTCTAAAATTGTTGGTGTTGGATTTGAAAAATTAAAACCATTATATCTCTGCATGGTTAAATCTTCAACAAGATCCATTGCAAGGATCATAAATTCAGTAGTTATAGGATGTTTTGTGAACCTCATAACTTGGATGTCATCAGATGCAAAAATTGGAGTTTTAAATCCATTTGTGAAATCATTTGGTGTCCATGTATTTGGTTTTGTAAAATTAATAAATGTTGCGCGTAATTCATTTTGATCTACATATCCAAAAAATGCATGTGTCTCATTTCTCCAAATGCAGTCAAAATTTGGAGCCCTTGAACCAAGAGTTTCTACAAGAGGATCCTGTGTAGGAGGACTTGCAGAAAGATTCGTGCCATTCCACATCCATGCATTTACATCTGAACCTTGGTCCTGTACAATCATACCAATAAACGCAGAGTTTGGTGAGGAGCAAAGTCTAACTCCGTTTAATGCATTCCCTACATTGGAAGATACAATCGTTTTCCATCCAGTTCCATTGTATTGGCTATTTACAACCGTATTGCCGACAGGATAAGCTACTAAACCATTGCCTGTAGATTCTTCCCATGCAAAATCAAAATTTAATTGAACAACACTTGCGGGAGCAGCAGTTAACACAATTCCTTTTGTTGCATTGAATCCATCTCCATCCCAAGGTACTGCATAGAGATTATCTGTTGCAGCATCAGTTGAAACAACCAGCATCATTTCATCAGATGCTTTTTTTGATACAAGAATAGCAAAATTAATGTTTCCTGCATTGGCCAATCCCATTGTAAAATTCTGCTTAGCAGAAAATCCTGTGCCATTCCAGATTCTATAATGCACTTGAAAATCATCTTGGCTGTCATTTTCATATACAATCAAAGCATCTCCGGAAATATCTTCATAAGCAATATCAAATGCTCGATAAACCGCACTTACTAAAGTTACACTTAAATTCAATAAATGCGTTTGATTCATGCGTCCATCCTGATAAACTTGTACATAGAGATGTGCACCGGTATCTAAAGTACCAACTAATACTTCATCACGTTCATGTGAAGATTTTGTGACAATCCAATTTGCCGGAGCTCCGGTATTATTGGCATTGTTAAACTGAGCTGAAAAATTTACACCTGTGTTATTCCATAATCTGTACTTAATATCCCCTGCTGCCGCTTCAGAATAAGCCACAAATCCATCTGCACCAGTTGCATTTATTGGTGCATCATGAATCAAATCAAATTCAACATATGCATTCACGCTATAATCAAAAGCGCAGCTATCATTGCATTCATTTTCACATTCTGTATAATCTTCTGAATCTATGCATCGCATTAGGCAAGTAATCTTACAATCGGATATTTCAGTTCCACCAGGAAGTCTTCTTAATATTTTCAAATCCAATGTCTGCGTAGGGCTACTTAATCCGCTTACAGTTATGTATTGTAAATCTGCAGACTCGATAAAACTTGAACGCCCCACTTTATTCAAAGTGCCTTTTTCATAAACTTCAAAATAAAGGTCAGAAGTGGATCCTTTAGCATAAACATCAATTACATTTCCATCGCTTAAGTTCTCTTCAAAAGTAGTTCTAACAAATTCCCCGACCCTTATAGGCTCACTCCAAATGCCGTCTGTTCCTTTTACTTGTTCATAAATATTAGAAATAAAGTTATAATTCATATCTAAGTGTTCTGCATCAATTGCAATAATTTCACCAAAGGCAGGGTCTTCTGGTGTTAGAGTGAATGAATACTCCTGCCCTGGTGTTAAATGAACGAAAAAATTCCAATCCCCATTACATACCCTATTGTTAAAATCCCATTGTTTGCATTTATAGAGTTTGGTGCCTTTAGCTGTGGCAAAAACAGTGGCATATGAAAAATTTATTCTTGTTGGATCAATTGCGTATACTTCTTCCCATTTTCCTATATGCGCTTCAATATCTTCGGGAGTGTCATCTAGGCTTATTCCCAAATTAGAATTTGCCTTTACTTCATTAAATATAATTTTATTTACAGGTCCACTATTTGGCAAAACCTCCACCTGAAAAGTTTTTTCTCCGGTTTCAATAGAAGTAATTTCATTTAAAACATTAATTTGCGATTCAATTCCTATGACCTTAAAAACCTCACTTGCTGAAGAAGCATAACCCACAGCCACACAACCAAGTACAAAAATAACTAATAAAAACATCATAAAAACTCTCTCTTTCCCACCTCTTTTTTTAATCATTCGGTAATAATTCCTCTTTTTTGGATAATTTGTCTTATTTATTCAGATTTTAACCTCCGAGCAACAAAATTTTGCCTAAAAAAGAATAGGATAACTGATTCATCCACCCTTTTCTTACTTAGAGAAAGCACTCTAAACACCAATATAGATTTATGCACGAAACTTTAAAAATGTTTTGATTAATCTTCAGTTTCTTTTATTTCTGCGAACACTTCCTGCTCAGGATAAACAATAATCCCCTTAGTGGTTATTTCAAAAGCGACAACTTTATGTTCATGCTCTGCACCCCTTAATTTTAGAACTTCAATCGCCTTTTCTCTTGTGTTCCCAGTTTTAAGACTATATAGAACTATTACTCCATCCGCTAAGAACTCCTCAACGCCTGTTTGGCTGAATATAGTGGGTACTTGCTTTGTTTCAGCAACCAAAAAAGTATTTGCCCCAATTTTTTCAAAGAACCTGAATAATTGCTCAATGTATATTCTATAAGAATCTTCCTTGCCCACAAAAGCAGAAGCTATTGCAGTCAAAGAATCAATCACAATAAACTCTGGTTTGAATTCAACAGGAAAAATTATTGGTTCAATATCAATAAGCAACTCACCCTTAGCTTCCATCAGCAAAGCATCGACGCTCCTTGTTATATCAAAAGGATTGAATCGCTCAATCATTAAAGATCCTTTTTGTATATAATCTCTTGGCTTCCATCCAAAGCCTTCCATATGCTTGATTAAATTTTCTCTAGATTCTTCAAAGCTCATAAAAAGGCATTTTTTTCCCTTAGCAATCTGGTAATTAAGCATTTGTAAACAAAGAACGGTTTTGCCACTTCCCGCACCACCTGCCACAAGCATAGATGTTCCTTGAGGTATTCCTTTTTTAAATAATGCGTCAAGTCCTTCAATTCCCGTTTTTATATATCCCTTAACTTCTTCAGTTTTTGCAGCAGATCTAATATTAGAATCAGATTTTACCCCCTCATTCATTTCTCTCGCTACTTCTTTTTTTATTGCAGACAAATCAATCTTTTTTCGTATAGGAATCAATTTATTGGGACTTTTATTTTTCGTTCTTTTAACCAATCTAAGAATATTATCTTTAATAGAACGTTTCTTCTTAATTTCTTCAACCTTGCCCGCAGCATGTTTCAAAGACTATCACCTGCCATTTTCTTAATCATTTCCAATATTACTATATTCTAATAATACCATCATTTAAAACTCTTTCCCTTAAAATAACAGAAAACTTTAAAAGAAATAAAAAAAACCAAATAAGATATATGAAAATAAAAGAGGAATTGGCAAATAATAGTTCAATACTAATCTATGCTCCAGATGCAGGTTATAAAGAACTTATAATTGATGTTGCTAAGAAGCTTTCTTCTCATAATATTTGTTACATAACAACAAATAAAACCTATTCTGCATTGATAGAAATATTCAAAAAGTCCGGAGTTAATCTAAATAATATAATTTTCATTGATACTATTTCAAAATCTATAAAAAAAGATCCTGAAGAATCAGATCATGTATATTATATCAATTCAACTGCAGCAATGACAGAACTATCCATCGTATTAAATAAATTCTTAGCGCATAAATTTGATTATCTTATTTTTGATTCATTGAGTAATTTGCTGATTTATCAGAATAAACGCCTAGTAATAAAGTTTGTATCTTCAATAATTAATAAGATAAAAGAAAGTAACACAAAAGCAGTATTCTATGTGATGAAAATACAAGAACATGAATCATTCATAAAAGAATGTGGCATGTTTGTTGATAAAGTTATTGAATAAAAAATCATTCTCCGCCGAAGAATTTTCTCATTGCAGGATACATATCCATCATGTGTTGCTTTGCAATCTGCTCATAGAGCTTGTAAGCAATCATCACTGCAAGCAGTATTCCTGTGCCCCTGCTTAATGCACCCAAAATATCTGCAACTGATGCAAGTACCCCTATCAAAGCTCCACCCATTATAGTAAGTGGGAAGATATATCTTTCTAATATCCGCTCTAAAACTCTTGGATCCCTTCTAAATCCTGGGACTTGCAAACCTGAAGCCATAATATTCTTGGCCTGAGATTCTGCATTCATTCCGGAAGTCTGTACCCAAAATACGGAAAAGATTATTGAACCAACAACAATAAATGTAATATATGTCAAAGCATGAGCAAGGCTAATCCATTGGAAGCTTCCAGCAAAGAGATCTGTCAAAAGTTGAGGGCTTGTCAGCCATAGGATAACTCCTGAGGCAGGTGCACCTTGTCCAGAAAATGTTCCTAACCAGGCATGTCCGCTTTTTTCTAAAAGTCTTGCAAATAATTGTATATTCGCGTTTAATGCTGCAATTAAAATGACTGGTATGTTGCTAGTATATAAAAATGCTAAAGGCCATCTAATGCCATGTCCCCTTATTCTTCCAAATGATAGGGGAATCTCAACTTTCATAGCCTGTGCATAAGTCGAAAATGCAAATACAACAAGCGTTGCGAGTATTATGCCGAAAGCCATTCCAAAACCTTCTAATTGCCCTCTGAATACACTTACAAGCAAAACCCATATTTTTCCTATAGGCGCTTCTCCATCTGCAAATGAAAATATTGATCCTGTAGAAGTCAATGGACTAAATAATCCTGTAAACAATGTGTGCGCAACTCCTGCAAGGATAAACAAGCTTATGCCTGATCCAAATCCCCATTTATTTATTACCTCATCCATCAAAAGAACCATTAATCCACCAAGAATAAGCTGAGATATAAGCACAATTTCCATTGCTCTAAAAGCACCTGGTGCTAAAGTAGCTGCTGGTGCTAAACCACCCATAAATACATAAATTGAAGCTTCAAATATTATGAAGAATATAGCCATAATTTTTTGCAATCCTTGAAAAGTTTTCTTGCCGTCTGCAGTAGTCAAATCAAATTTCATAAGCCCCGAACCATTCAATAACTGCAATACAATAGAAGCTGTAACGATAGGTCCGATACCTAAACTCATTATGGAACCGAATGTCGCACCAAATATCACGGCCATAGACTCAAAATTTTGCAGACCATTCTGTCCAAGACCATATAATGGAATTCTCGACAGCAGATAGAACGCAACAAGAATTATGAGCGTCCACATCAATTTATCTTTGAACGCTAGTTTTTTTTGTATTGGCCCTTTGACTTCAGGCAGATTATTTAATATCGTTGTTCCAAGAGACATATTTACTCCTCTTTTTTAAACTTTAATTCAACTTCTCCGCCTTTTGCAGCTATTTTTTCAACTGCAGAGGGGGTTGCAAAATCAACTATCACCTTGTAAGCTTTAGTAACCATTCCTTTTGCCAGCAATTTATTATATCCAAAATCTTTCAAATCTGCAACTATCTTCCCATTTTCTTTTTTGTCAAAATTAAGCTGTTCTAAATTGCCAACATTAATCGCTTTTATCTTAATAGTAACCTTTTGTGGTCTTTTGAATCCATGATGCCCAAAATATTCTGGTCCATAAAGTTTAAGAATTAAAGGCTTAATCTGGTCTGCTCTCTTACCCGTTCCAGCCATTCCCTTGCCGCCTCTATTACCTGCGCCTCTGTGCTTTTTAGTACCCCATCCATGAGTCCTTGATGCTCGGCATCTTACACATTTTTTTCTTCTATTGAAAGGCATTTTATATCATCCTCTTGACTAGGTCATTTATCCTATCTTTTCTATAACCTAATGCTCCGCCCAAGCTGAATGGCAGTTTTATTCCTTTTCTATCAAATCCTTTCACAGGGGGGCTCAATCTGAAAAAAGGCTTCAATCCAGGAACATCTTTTAGTTCAACTTTTCCGGACATGAATTCCTTAACAAACTGATCCATTTTCATCTTGGCATTTTTTGCCATATAATCATCAGTAACTTTTTTGTTCCCAACAACTCTTGCTCTTTCTTTAAAAAGTTTTGAGAAAGTCTCTTCGTCAATTTCGCCCCAGGTTACAAAGTCTTTTATTTTAATAATCATATTTACATAACAATCATTACCTTTTACAACAACACATCCATTTTTGCGATAAAGTCGCAGCTTTTTCATAGTGTCCTCTTTAGGTGCATCTACGCCGATGGATCCTCTGATCCTTACTACCGCTAATCTTACTTCATTCTTCTTTTTTTGCTCTTCCATCGCATACTCCGCCTAATTTGACATAATCTTCCTTAACTTTAACTTCTGATAAATTTTTCAAAGCTTTGAACAGTGCAGCCATCATATTTATTGTTGTTGCTGTCTTGCCTCTGCTTTTTGAATATACATCTTTTATGCCTGCTAATGCCAAAACTGTTTTCATATGCTTGTTTGCAACTAAACCAGTACCCTTAGGTGCAGGCATTAATGTAACAACAAGTGAACCACAACTTCCAACTATCTTATATGGGATCGTATGTGGTTCCGCACATCCGCATTCCCATGAACCGCACCCGCGTTTTATCTTAATCAGTCCTTTCTTAGCATTTCTCACAGACTTTTGTCTTGCAGGCATAGTTTCTTTTGATTTTCCTATGCCTATACCCACATAACCATCTTTATTCCCGACAGCAGCCATTGCAGAAAACTTAGGTTTATTGCCTTCTTTTGTTTTCTTCTGTGTCTGTCTCCACATAGACCTTTTTCCACCACCAAACTTTCCATGCGACTGTCCAAATTCAATAAACTCAACTTGTAATCCTGGAACTAATGAATCGACAACTTCTGATTCTAGTATTTTTCTTCCTGAATCAAGAATTTCATCTATATCTTTAATTTCTTTTGCTTTTACAGCTCTGCCCAAATCGGTAACCGGCTTCCAGCTTTCAAGTGCAGCTGTATCAACTGCCTGCTCAGTTCTCTGCATTGGACCTTTTTGTTTTTTCATCATTTTAACTCATAACCTTTTTCTTCACTTCTTCAAAGTGTTTAACTATATTTGCAGGTTTTATTCCTGCTTTTTCATATCTACTAAATCTTTCACCATAGTTATTTAAAGTTTTGGTATATTCTTCGATATGTTTTCCTGAAACTCTTTCCCCGGAAGGAAGCGCTTCTTCACTGCAAGGCACTTCTACACCTGCATCGATGAAACCCTTCACGACAGCATAAGTTACCGATCCCTTGACCGGTGTGAATATTCCTGTATCAAGTACACACTTAGCGACTTTTTTATTCTTTGCTAAAATTGCGCACCTTATTCCAGATAAATACGCGGCGGGCAAATTTGCAGTGTTCATCTTCCAACCGAATTTCTTCAAATCAACAGAATTGAAAGCTGCAACAATTTTATCCCCATCTGGGCTATAGTCCACGACCTGCACTATCACATTATTAATTGTTGTTCTAACAACCAATCTTGGAAGTTCAGACTTCAAAAGCTCCAGTCTTCTCTTGTAATTAGTCTTTCTTAATCTTTTCCTTCTAAATGGCAAAAATTTCTTTCCTATCATTTTTTACCTCTGAATAGCTGATGTTCTGTTAAATATAATTTGATATGCCTTTTATTTCTGAAATATCCGCCTTTGCTCTTGGCAAATAAATCTTTTGCAGTGTCATTTTTTATCAAATTTTTAGTTTTAAGTTCTCTTATGAATTCTCTCAAATTCCTTATTCTTATAACCCATTGGGCCTTTTTTGTTAATCTCGCTTCATGAGTTCCTTTCTTGCTTCCTGATCCTCTTAATCTGCCTTTTCTCTTCTGCAACATATTTTTTCTTATACGCCCTTTGGAATTTCCAAGTTTTTGCTTTGCCCAAATAGCTTTATCTTTTATTAATCCCCTGATATCATTATTTGTAATCGCTTCTTTGATTTCTTCAAGCCTTTCAGTATCAAAAGTTACCCTCTTTGCTGAACACTTCATTACTTGTGCTGCAAGTCTCTTTTGAACTTTTAGGCCTTTCATTGTTTATTCTCCTTAGGTTTATTCTCTTCTGCTTTATCTTCATGTTTCTTTTCTTCTTTTTTAGGTTCAGATTTCTTTTCTATTTTTTTCTTTTTTATTCTTTCTTCTACTTTTTTTCTAAATAACTCTTCATTTTTGATATTTAATATCTTGATTCCCAACTTCTTTGCTTCATCAAGCAATTGAATTTTCTTTTTCATGCCCATACCCATCAATAAAACCGCAAGCTCCTCTTTTGGATTCATTCTTCTTAATTCATTGATGTTTGCAATTCTTACTCTTCTTAATCCAGTTGAATGTAATCCCCTAACCTTTTTTGGGCTGCCAAATCCTATTGAAGGTACTCTTCTTTTTCCAGCTTTCTTGAGCCTCATTTTGGATTGTCCGCCTTTTGGCTCTCTCCACTTTATCCCTACTCTTTTGGAAAATTCACCTTGCTGTCTCATAAACCTTGGTTTTCTTCTCTTCATCCTATTTCTGAGTTGCAGCAATTCATGTGCCATATTAGTTACCTACCTTCTGAGTAATATAAATTCCATCCTGGAATCTTCTTCGATCAAATGCCGGCCTTTTTGTCGCTTTTTCCATGTTTGCCGCTGTTTGTCCGACTTTCTCTATGTCATTCCCTTGAACAACAATTTCTTCTCCGTTGACTTTTACATCAACGCCTTTAACTATTTTTGCTTTCCTTGGTTTTTTCTCTCCGAAGAAATTTTTAATAACCACAACTTCTCCTTCAACTCCGACACTTATTGGAAAGTGACTTGAGCAAACCTTAAGCTTGTAAACATATTTCTGTATAGTACCTTGAATCATATTTTTTAGATGTGATTCAAATGTATGAATCATTCTTTTTTCTTCTTTCCTTGCTGTTTTTGCGCTGAATATAATTTTTTTATCGTTTATCTCCACATTTATATTTGGATAAATAAATGACTTATCAACTTCGCCCTGAGGACCCTTAACTTTTATCTTGCCATCAGATAAAGTAGCCTGAACATTATCAGGTATAATTACACTAACCGCAAAATTATTTATTCTCATCTTAGTAGCAGTATGCTAAAAGCACTCCCCCTAATCTTTTTTTCTTAGCTTCACTATGAACCATTATTCCTTGCGAGGTTGAAACAACTAATATTCCAAATCCATTTGCAGGAAGATATCTCTTCTCAAATTTTTCATAATTATCATTCTTTATTGAATATCTTGGTTTTATTACTCCACACTTGTTTATTTGACCAATAAGATGGATATGTATCATTTTGCCTCTTCCATCATCAATTACTTTATAATCGCCTACATAGTGATGGTGCTTAAGTATTCCCAAAACTGCAAGAATCAATTTAGCTGAAGGCCCAGTAAGACACTCATTTTTGCCTATCTTCTCCAAATTATAAATATCTGATAATACCCTCGCCATCGTATCGTTCATTGACATTTTTTATCTCCTTATGAATATTTTTTGAATCCTATTGCTTTTGCATTTAACCTGAAACATTGTCTGCACAACCCCAATCCATACTTTTGTATGTGCGCTCCATTTCTTCCACATATCGCACATTTTCTTAATGCAACGCCGCATTTTCTATCTTTTGGCTTATTGTGCTTTATGAATTTCTCCTTTTTCACAGGTTTAGCATCAAGCTGTTTGAATGCCTTTGCATAGTTTTTTGTTGTCATATTTCTACCGCCCTAAATAAAGTGTAAATTAAACTTATCCAACATGAATTTAATTGTGTCTTCCTTGGTTAAAAGATGATTTTTTCCAATCTTTGTCCTTTTATTTCTTCTTATTTTTACTCTGTAGCCTGGTCTCTTTAAGGTTACTGCGATTTCCAAGCCCATTATTCCAATTTCAGGATCATATTTTGCGCCTTCAACATCCAAATATTCTTTAATGCCAAAGGAAAAATTTCCAAACTTATCTATCTTTTTAGCAGGAATCTTGAATTCAACCGCCTTAAGTAATCTTTTAAGCACAATTTCTGCTTTCTTACCCCTTAATGTGACTTTAGCTCCAATTTCTAAACCAGGTCTAACTTTCCAGCCAGGAATTCTTTTCTGTGTTTTTGTTGAAACTGCTTTAGTCCCTTCTGACAAAGAGTTAATTAGTTTCAATGCTTTTGTTAAAGGTTCACCTGGACCACCGGTTCCCATATTTAGAGTAACCTTATCAATCCTTACTTGCCTCATGATATTATCTTTGTTTTTCATTTTATTCTTCAATCTTTATAATAGGTTTTTCTTTTCCGATTACATAAGCATACTTCGCCAAAGTAACATGTTCAGTGCCATTATGCTCAAAAGTAATCTTATCTGGCTGCTCATTTCCCGTCAATATTACTTCCTTGACTTTTCCGTGAGCCCCTTTATACTTTCCATCAACAATATAAACTGCTGCACCTTTTTCTAATCTTAATTTTTCAACAATCTTATTTTCTTTTAAATTAAATATTACTACATCTTTAACCTTGTAATCATCCTTTGCAACAATAATATTTCTGCCATCTGAAAGATTCAATTGCAGTTTTTTCCCCTTAATTATTTTCTTACCGGCAATCTTCAAAGGCTTCAGATTAGTTTCTTTCTCATCAATTTTTAAAAGTTTAAATTGCCCCTTCTTGTTGTAAATAATTCTGAACTGTTCTTTAGTTTCAGGTATTTCAACTACATCCATAAGTCCAATAGGAAAATGTATATCATTTCTTGCAACTTTATTTATTAATATTTTCGAAGCGTTCAATATTGTTTTTACTTCTTTGTTTGTCTTTGCATATTTCAATATGTCTCTAACCAATATATTCAAAGGTAAGGCCTCTCTTAATGGGTGAGGTCCCGGATTAGGCCGTGTAATCCATTTTGTTTTCTTCTTAGATATAGGCCAACTCTTCGGTATTGCCAATCTGTTTAAGTGTGCCATTTTATTGCTTTTTCCTCTCTACAATTCTTTTTCTTTGCTTGTCTTCTAAACTCATTTCTGTTATCATTAAATTTGAAGGGTGAAACCTTACATCTCTTTTTGTTCCATCTTTTCGGGTAAGTTCAATTCCTTCAACTGAAACCTTTAAAAGCTTAAGGTAAACTTTTTTCACCAATGCGGATTTTCCCTTTGATTTGCCCCTCATTATTTTTACTTTGTCGCCTTTTCTTACAATCATGCTTCTTTTCTTGTGCTTGGTCCTTAATTCTTTTGACAAATGGACTGCAAGAAGTTTTTTCTTCAGGTGCAATGGAGCATGCTTTACATAATTTCTCTGCTTTCTTGGACTTTTGCTTGCTTTCCAATCGCTTGACCAATTGACCATTTTATACAACTATCCTCGCTAACTTGGCAACAGGAGGCCATCTCTCTGCAGCTTCTTTGGCAATAGGTCCCTTAAACACAGTTCCCTTAGGATTGCCTTTATTATCCTTAGTTACAACAATTGAATTATCTTCAAACTTTATGCTTTCTCCATTAGGCCTTTTGTATTCCTTTTTCTGTCTTACAACAACGCCTAACACAACTGTTCCTTTCATTTCCGGTTTTCCCTTAGTAACATTGCACATTACAAGATCTCCAACTCTCGCAGAGGGATTTCTTCTTCTCGTGGTTTTTATTCCATAGACTGTAAAAAGCCTTGCTTCTTTTGCACCGGAATTATCACATACATTAAACCTTGTTGCAAATGGCAATACTCTCGTTACTTTAGATCTAATTGATTTCATTTTTCCTTCCTTATGACTATGAATGATTTTGTCTTGCTGATTGGTCTTGATTCTCCAATCTCAACGACATCCCCTGCTTTTATTTCAATGCAGTCTGGAACATGTGCCTTTACTCTGCTTCTATTCAAGAGGTATCTCTCATATTTCTTAACAAAACTTGTCCATTCCCACTCTACCGTTGCAGTTTTGGAATAAATCTTCTTCACAGTACCAATAAAGTGCCTTCCACGTACTTTAGCATGCCCATGAACCGGACAATGCTTATCCATACATTGTGCATTCTTTTTCTCTTGTTTTTTTGCAGTTTTCATCTTTTAAGCCTATCCTCAGGCCTCCTTTTTATATCTTTTCCTTTAATCACCTCATCGCCGACTTTTATTGCGACTTGTGATTTGATTATTATTTTGTGATTGTCTAAGACCAGCATATTTTGCGTTTCGTCAATGACTTTTCCTTTAATTCCAATGAGGTTTGCATTTTGAGCTTCAACGACAGTTACACACTGCCCTATCAACTCTTTTCTTTCAGTTTGACTCATTTTTCCACCTAAACATTGAATCCCAGATTTCTGAGTTCATGTAAGACTTTCACCTTATGTTTCCCTTGAAGCTCCAAGGTCCCATTCTTTGCTGTACCGCCACACGCGAGTTTTGACTTCAGCTTTTTTATCAGTTCCTTCACATCTATTTCAGATGTATTAAGACCTGAAACAATGGTTATTATCTTCCCGAACTTGCGCTTTTCTTCCTCAACTTTTATGCGCTGTTCTTCCCGGGCAATTGTCTCACAGACACAAAGGTCTTTGGGTAGTCCGCATTTAGGACATATTTCGCTCATGCTTTTTTCTTAGCCTCCTTCGGTTTTGGTAAAACCTCGACAGTTTCTTTGACAGACTCTGCCGACATCGATTCTCTTTTTTTCGTCAAGAGTCTTGCTACAGTTCTCTTGATCTCTTTAATCTTTCCGGAGTTCTCTGGAGATGCTCCTGCAGATTTTTTAGCATTAATTTTCATCAATTCCCTTTTAAGCTCTTCAATCTTTTTCTCTATTGTTTTTAAATCCATTCCTTTAATTTCTGTTTTCTTAATAATTGCCATTTTATTCCTTTTTCTCTTCTTCTTTAACTTCTTCTTTAACTTCTTCTTTAACTTCTTCTTTAACTTCTTCTTTAACTTCTTCTTTAACTTCTTCTTTAACTTCTTCTTTCTTAGCAACTTTTTTTGTTGTTTTTTTCTTTGGTTCTTTCTTTTTTACAGGTTCTTTCTTTTTTGTTGTTTTTTTCTCTTCTTCACCTGTTACTTTCTCTTCAAGTTTCTCTTCAACAACTTTAATTTCTATTTTATCATCAATTGGATGAATATATATTTTATCTGGGATCATTACATCTGGTAAAAGTATTGAAACTTTTATTCCGACAATACCTACCTTCAATTTTGCCATTGAATATGCCTTAAGTACTTTTGAAGCAGCAATATCTCCTGATTTCTTAAGGTAGCCTGCCATAAATCTCCAAGTTTTTGCTCTCGCACTTGGGATTTTACCTGAAAGGACAACCTCTGCACCCTTGGCGCCTGAATTCATAATGTCCTTTAATGCATTATATCCTATAAATTTGAATCTCTTTGCCCCATAGGTTTCAAGTACATATTTCATTCTTTCACCAACAGAATGCGGATCAAGATTTGGATTCTGCACTTCTGCAACTTCAATTTGTGGGGATTTCATGCCAAATTTTTCTTTCAGTGCTTCAGTCATCCTTGCAATATTCTCACCTTTCTTGCCTACAATCAATCCAGGCTTTGTAGTATAGATTATTATTTTTTCGCCAAGAGGAGTCTTTTTTATATCTACTCTGTTGTATTCGGTCTTTCCAAGTTGTGAAGATATGAATTCCTGCACTTTGAATTCCATTATTTTCCTGCTGACAAATTGTCGTTCTATCATTATTTCTTAACCTCACTTTTATCTTTGCTTGATCTTTCTTCAATTATGACGCAAAAACTTGTTCTCTTTGCTTTTCTTCCCCTTATCCTTCCAGGTCTCATTGGAGTAGACGCTTTGTTTGGAATTATTACATTAACAAAAAGATTCTCTGCATTTAATCCTTTGTTTTTTGCATTTGATTCAGCAGATTTTAGCAACCTTAAAACATAATCTGCTGCTTTAACAGGGTATTTTCCACTACCCATTCCACCTTTTCTGTGTGCAATGTCTCTTACATAAACCTTGAACGGAATCGCCTGTTTCAAAATCATTACATCTTCAAGTATCTTCTTTGCCTTGATTACTTTTTTACCTTTCAAAAATCTGCACAGTTCAACAGATTGCTTATAGGATACATCTAAATTGTCTCCTCTTGCCTGTGCCTGATTTTCTTTTATTTCCATGTTTACTTCACCGATACCGAAGAGGTTGACTTTGTAGCACCAATACCTGGTGCATTGTGCTGCACTCTCTTTCTTGTATGCGAAAATTCACCCAAATAATGCCCTACCATATCAGGATCAATCATTACTTTTTCATAACTCTTGCCATTGTAAACCAATAACAAAAGACCCACCATATTTGGAAACACAATCATATCCCTGCAATGGGTTTTTACCGGTTTTTTAAGCTGACCTGAAATAGCTTTTTCAATTTTTTTAAGGAATATTTTTTGTCCTTCATTGAAACCCCTGTTAATATTTCTTCTTGCTCTTGAAGGCAGTAAACTCTTAAGTTCAGTTATGCTCATTTTTTTGAGCTCATCCAATGTTTTGCCCCTGTAAGTGAAATCTTTTGCCATTTTTATCTCCTTCTTCCCGTCCTTTTAGCCCTTATCAAACCTACATTTCTTCCTGGAGGCGAGAATCTTGCAGGTATTTTTGATCTTCCTGCGTGTCTTCCTCTTCCAGAACCGAATGGATGGTCAGTTGCATTCATAGCAACACCTGAAGTTCGAGGATAAAGCTTACCCTTTCCTCTCATAAGGTGATGTCTTTTACCTGCTTTTACGAAAGGTTTGTCGCTTCTTCCACCACCAGATATTTCACCAATAGTGGCCCTGCATAAAAGTTTAATAATTTTTTCTGTTCTTGAAGGCAACTTTACTATTGCATGGTCACCTTTTTTGAATATTAATTTAGCTGAAGCACCAGCAGCTCTTACAAGTTTTCCGCCATCTCCTGGCTCAAGTTCAATATTAAAAATAGAAGTTCCTTCGGGAATTGCTGCTAATGGCAACGTATTTCCCATTTCGGCCTTTGCCAACTTACCAGATTCAACCATCTGATCTACCCTCATATTCATTGGCGCGCAAAGCTGCACAATCTCTCCATTATCATATCGGATTATAGCTAAAGGGGCACTATGTCCTGAGCAATGAATAAGGTCAATTACTTTTCCCCTTATCATATTTTCTTTCTCTACAGCATCATAAACCCTGTGTGAAATTTTTCCCTTATGTTTATGTGAGTGCGCGATATAGGTAAAAGTTCCTCTCCCTCGTCTTTGTGTTATTATTCTCTTACCCATTTTATATCATCCCTAATTTTGTTGCGATATCCATTGCTAAAAAGTCCGGAGTTAATCGTACATAGGCTTTTTTTATTCCCATAGATGAAAGCATTAAATTCACGCTCATTACTTTTACATTAAAAAGTTTCTCAACAGCTTCTTTAACGTCTTTTTTTGTAGCTTTTCTGTCAATTACAAAAACCAATTTATTTTCAGCTTCCATGAGCATAGTTGCCTTTTCTGTTTGCACTGGATTCTTTATGATTTTATATGGATCAATCATTTTTTAATCCCCTTCTTTGCAGGCTTCTTGACAGCAAGTTTTTTTTCTGTTTTATTTTCAACTTTCTTTGGTTTTTCAATTTGGACTTTCTTAGGTTCTTCAGCTTTTTTAATTGGTTGTGTTTTTTCTCTGTCGGCTAAATACAATTTTTCATCTGCTAAAGTTTTAATTGCTTTATCTGTAAATATGATTAATCTTCCAGGCATTGCTCCTGGTGCCAGCATTTCTGCATTTAGATATCTGACATTTGCAATATCTACACCAGCAATATTTTTTGCTGACATTTGCAGTTTGCATTTTTCAGAAACAATTATTAAAGGACCTACCTTATTCTCATATCTCCGTCCTCTACTTTTTCCTTTTCCTGCTCTTACTTTCTTCCCTTCACATCTCTCTAATTCTTCTCTTAAACCAACAGCTTCCAGAACTTTTCTTACATCTTTTGTTTTATCTAAATTTTCAAACTCATTTATCATAACAATAGGCACATTCTCAATTCTATGCCCTCTTTTCAGAACAACATCTTTTATTGTTGCTGCCGCCAAAGCAGAACAAAGCGCAAATCTATTTTCTTTTTTATTTACTTTCTGTGTCCAATCCTTATATCCTTTAGGTGGATGTGCTCTTCTTCCGCCTACAGTAAATGGGGCTGTGGCACCTATCCAGTATAATTGCATTCCTCTTTTGGTCATTACTTTTCTTGGGGATCTTGATATTCCTTTCCCATAAGATCCTCTGTATTGCCTTCTTCTCTTAGAAACTGGAGAAGAATATTTCATTCCTGCTCTTAAATCAGCACCATAAGGTTGCCGGTTATTCGCTTGAACAGCCAAAACTGCTCTTTTAATTATATCTGGTCTGAAGTCAGTCTCAAACTGTTTAGGCAATTCCAAATCTCTTACCTTCTTACCACTCAAATCATAAATTGCAGTTTTCATTTGGTCTTTGACTCCTGACTTATATATGTAACATCATAAACTATTGGTTTTACTTTGGTTCTTATAGACTTGATCAATAATATCGGTCTCTTTCTCGCTCCAAAAACAGACCCTTTGATAAGAACATAATTGTTTTTTACTTTTCCATATTGGGGAAAATCTCCCTTTGGTATAATCCTGCTTACATCTTCACTCACTAGAACAATAGTGTTATTATATTGTGTTCTAGAATGGTATCCCATCTTACCTGGCTGAGCAACGTGAATACTGACCTTATTTGGATGCCATGGTCCTAAAGTACCAATGCCTCTTTTCTTCTTTTCGGATTTTGGAGGCAATAGTGGTACACCGAATCTTTTTACTGCGCCCTGAAAGCCCTTGCCTTTTGAAACTCCGTGAATATCAACAAATTCTCCCGCCTTGAAAATATCTTTTACCCCTATCTCCTTGCCCAGCATATTTTTTGCATACTCTATTCTTGCGGTTTTATCTTTTCCGCCTATTGCTATTTCAAAAATTTCTGGTCTCTTTTTTCCTATTCCGGTTAATTTAGGTTGCGCATGCGCAACAAGAACAACATCATCAAACTTTTCAGGAAATTTATCTCTTGCTTTTACATTTGCTCTTCTTGACAAATCTTTATCAATTTTAGAATCGTGAACATCTGCTACAACCCTTTTGCCGTAAGCATCACTTGCATAAAATCTTAAACCAAAAACTTTCATATTTGGACATTCAATAACAGAAACAGGAATCATCAACTCACCTTTTTTTGCAATAGGATCTTTGGCCATGACATGTGTCATTCCCACCTTGTATCCCAAGAAACCCAATGAAACCACATCTTTAGAATTTTTTACCCATGATCTTATCCTTGGATAAATTCTTTTAGCTCTCACTCTAGGCCAAATCTGCATGCTTCCGCGCCTAGGATGTCTTTCTCTACCCATTTTATATCAATCTCTCTATTTTGCTTTTTCGGATTTATTGCTTGTTCTTTCCAACGAACAAGGCAAGCTTCAAGACTTCAAGCCTGCTATCGCCTTAAGAATCAATCAAATTGACTCTAACCTCTTATCGTGAATGAGACAAACATGGTCTCACTCGAATATCTGTAAAAGAGACGGCATCGGTTTATAAAGCTTTCGCTTATTAAACTTTTGTCGATATTGTCTATATATAGTGAATTGAATCTTTTATTAGAACTATTAAAATAAAAATTTCTTTACTCTTTCTGGAATTGTCTTTATATCAAAGGGTTTTGGAACAAATCCTTTTATGTTTTTGATTTCAAGCAATTTTTCTCTTTCTGCTTCTGATATTTTTTCTGCATTTAATAAAACAAATTTAGTTTTTATTTTAATGGAAAATTCTTTTACACTTGAATCAAATAAGTTGATATCAATTAAAACTAAATCAATTTTATCTTTCTTCAATTTATTGATGCATTCATTGCTATTTGTCGCCAATATTACATTGCATTTATTTTTTTCAAGTATATATTTCACAGAATTTCTTATATTTAATTCACTATCCACTATCATTATCGTTTTGTTTGCTATAGTTTTTCTTAAATATAATTTTCTTATTATGCGTTTGATTAATATAATCAAGATAATCAATAGTATTAGTATAATTAAAACCAAAGATATAATCCAAAATAGGCCCGATTTAGGGGGAATTTCTTTCAATACTTCTCCTTCAACGCTAAAGTCCTGTTCAGCATAGGCCCTTTGTAAATTGCCATATATAATATCTATTCTTAATGCATAAGTGCCATTTTTAAATTTGACTTCACTTATTTCTTTATCATAACTTAAATTTCCCATTACTGCCTTTGTTTCTATTTGGCTGAAAACCTTGTTATTTTCACTATCTATGATGGTATACTTTACATGAACATCAATTTTTTCAATGCCTTTTGTTTCCTTTAATTCAACATTAAATTTTAATGTGTCATTTCTAGTCAATACTAAATTTTTAAGATTTAATGTGACATCAAATAAAGCCTCTGTGCATTGCATTTCTTCTATTGGCTTGCCTTCTATCCCAACACAAGTCCCGGTATTCTTACATTCTCTTGTTTGTTTTCCTTCTAAGCACAAACTCCAGGGAGTACATTCCCAGAAATACGAGCATTTTTTAATCGTAGTTCCTCCACTACTTCCGCCACCAGAATCTATAGGCGTAACAGGAGGAATTACAGCCGTTATAGTAAATGTATCAATTAAAGAAGCAATATGCCCTAATGTATTATTTGCATAAAAAGTTAATGTGTACAACCCCACAGGATTCGCAACATAGTATACATTCCCATTATTAACTAAAGAAATGTTTTCCAAGGCCCCAGAAGGAAGTGTTAATACGCCCCATACATTATTAGCATTTAATGCAGAAATATAAAATCTTATTATCGATCCAGTAATTGCTGATTTTGGGTAGATTGCGTAAGAATATATGCTCAATATTGTCGCATCAACGGTATTATCAAAAAAACCAATATTTGCCGTAAATGTTGTACCACTAATGGCGTCTTTAGTTCCGGGCGAATAAATTAAAATTGCCATTGCATTAAAGTTGGCAGAGGATGTTTCCGAGGCAGTTATTCCATTTCCGAATCTTATCGCAGAATAATTTTCAGAACTTGCAGTTGCAGCAAATATTCCAGGTGTGAGTATTAAAAGTAAAAGAATTATTGAAAAAAAAATTGGTTTCATTTTTATTATTTCGGTAATTTATTTTTGATTATCCTGTTTGTGAATGTTTTCATAAAATCATTTATCTTTCAAGTGCCTATATTTAATTTCATTTGTTTAAGATTCATGCCCTTATTAATAAAATGAATATAAATTTTTCATTCTGAACTCTCCATTCCAAGCTTTGCTTCAAGTGCCCTTATCCTTAATTCTAATTTCATCTTTAGTTTCCTATCCTAACAACATTAATATTAAAACTATTAACTATCGCATCTCTTACTGGGTCTAAATGGTCATCCATTCCCACATTGATTGTGTCTCCGCCATTTAGTTTAGTTATGCAGTTGAATCCACCTGATGAGCTTATTCCGTTCTGAAATTCGTTAAAACCATAGCAATCGCCTTGTCCTGTTCCATTAATAAATAATTTTGTTCCGTATTCTCCCGCTGTTCCCACTGCTTCAGCTGATAAAGTTACAGATATTTTATATACCCCTGTAACCATAGCCGTTAAGTTGCCTTTTTCTGCAGTGCATGAAAAACCATTTATATGACCACAAGTGAGATTAGTTATTTGAACATATACATCTTGTGTCGCTAAATCAACCTGGAAAAATCCGCCATAGGAATGATTAAATAATTCTCCATAGATTAAATTTCCTGAAATGTTATTAGCTACATACATTGAACCATTAACCGATACATTATATCCTTCATTAAGATTACCATTCCCTAATATTAAATTATTTCCATACATATTGTTAATAAAAGAATTGTTCCATCTTTTTGAAGATGTTCCTAATGAAAGGGCATTTGTTGTTTGTGGTGATAAGTTGGATGCCCATAAGCTATTAGACATACTAGCATAAGTGCTGGTTATTAACATTACTCCATTCAAGGAAAAGTATGTTGCACTCCCTTGTGTTTTCAA
Organism: Candidatus Woesearchaeota archaeon; assembly: GCA_018303545.1. Lineage (GTDB taxonomy): Archaea > Nanobdellota > Nanobdellia > SCGC-AAA011-G17 > JAGVXY01 > JAGVXY01. The sequence goes on from JAGVXY010000013.1 coordinate 29,913, forward strand.
TAAAAAGCTATTACTTACTTGTTGGAAGGACATACCACCCGTTCCGGCTGCATTGCTTATATTAAAAGTTCCATTAACTGTTGCAGGGTTACTTCCATATCCTTTTAGCATACCTAAGTTTAAAGTTCCATTTAAATCTATTGCCTCACTATCCAATGGATTTATAGTTTTGGTATAAGTATTATTTTGTGTTGAATTAAACCACCTATAATCATTAGTTCCCAAAGATAATAAACCATTAGTAGATGGTATCAAACTATTTGCAGAAATTAGCATATTAGAATTTCCAATAGTATTCTGTCCTGAGAATTGCGGTATATAAGTTGAAGTTCCATCTCCTGAGATGTTGCCTCCTGATGCTGAACTTTGATTGTATGCCCAGATTATAGATGCATACAAAGTTGTAGCATAACTTTCATTCCAGGATTTATTTTCTATGTTTGTGTCATAAGTCGCATTGTAAGTAGACAGCCAGGAATCATTGTTTGCTACTAATGCTGCATCTGTGTATGCAATTGCAGGAGTAGTTTGATTAAACCAGAAATTTCCATATGCATTATACATTGATTCATTA